>JAVBPB010000089.1:0-38393 GCA_031549965.1 Mobilisporobacter sp.
CTCTGACTTAGGAAAAACAGCCTGAATTGCTTCTTTAAATCCATTAAGACCATCAACACAAAAGAAAAGGACATCTTGTACACCACGATTTTTTAAATCATTCAGCATTCCTAACCAGAATTTAGAGGTCTCATTTGCTCCGACAGTAATGCTAAGAATATCTTTATAACCATCCATTGCGACACCTAGCACGATGTATGCAGCCCTGTTTAAAATTCTGCCATCCTCACGTACTTTGTAGTGGATGTATAAATGCGATCTGTATTCGTTCACTGGATAACCCCATTTCCCAAAGGTTGACTTCCTTTTGTGTCGAGTGGTTCCCCTACCATTCTTGAAGAAGATTTACAGAGAGGTGTCCTCAAGGCTATAAACCAAGTGATAATCGACAGCGGCGGGTTTATCGAGATTTTGGAATACGGCGTCCGTTACAATCGTAATATCCATTTGATTTCGGCTTCGGATACAATCGCAAATAGTACGTTCAATAGAAATTTTATGTTGGAACGTTTGCTGGAGAGGATTTCGGTTTCAGAATACAAGCATAGCTTTATTTTAAAGGGCGGTATGCTTATCGCAGCAATGGTCGGCATTGATACACGAACCACAATGGATATGGATGCTACTATTAAAGGACAAACTTTGACAGAAACAGAAATAACAAATATTATGAAAGATATTCTAAGCATTCCATTTGATGATGATGTGATATTGTCTTTTAGAGATATAGAAGAAATACGTGAGGAGGCTGATTATCCGGGATATCGGGTTTCTATTGAAGCTGTCCTTGATAAGACGAAGCAAGTCCTTAAAGTGGATATAACAACAGGAGATTTTGTTACACCACGTGAAGTGGAGTACAAATTCCGGCTTATGTTTGAAGATAGAGCCATCAGCATTATGGCTTATAACCTTGAAACGGTACTGGCCGAAAAATTTGAAACAGTCATAACAAGGGGTCTGACAAATACAAGGATGAGAGATTTTTACGATATTTACATTTTGACATCAACCCAGGTATAAGACAATATTTCATAATGCACTTAAAAAAACAGCCACAAAACGAGGCACCTTAGAACAGCTTGCGAATCAAATGAATGTCATACAGACAATTGCCACCAACGATATCATGTTAAATCAATGGCTACGCTATCAAAAAAATATAGTTATGCTGTGGAAATTAGCTGGAAAATGGCTATGGGAGCTTTGAGTAACTTGGCAATTTAAAAAGGAGAGAAATAATTTGAGATATTCAAAAAGAGAATTGAAAGGTCTACCAGTACCTGAAGAAATTATAATAAAAAGTCTAGCTGACTATATCGAATTGTTTAAATCTAAAAGATTTGCTGGATACATATTTCGAGGAGAGCCTACAAACTATCACAGCACTATTTCATCAGCACTTAGGGGTGAAAAAGAGTATCCTTTTATACAGATGAAAAATGAATTCAAGCGTGAAGTCTTTCATCAGCTATCATCAAATGAACGCGATGATTTTTTGGCTTTCGCCCAACACCATGGAATACCAACAAACTTAATTGATTTTACACGTTCGCCCTTGGTAGCATTATATTTTGCTTGTCAAGCTTTTTCAAGCGAAGATACTCGTTTTGATTCTGAAAGAGGTTTTGTGTATCTGCTAAAAGATGAATTGATTGATATTACGTCCATTCTTTCTAAAAATGAAGATGAAAATTTATTGGCACTTTTTATTGATAATGCCAATAATATCGTTTTTGATCTATATGAACGTTTTGTAGAATTTGAAAAGAGTCGCCCTGAAACATTCTATCATTATTTCAAAATGTTAGCAGATGATTGGCAATATTACTTTGTGGATATGCAACCAAGAACACCTAAAAAATCTAAATTCCCCACATATAGCGATAACGCCTATAAACATATGCTTGAATATTCGTATTTAAGCAATAATAAAGATATACTTACCTCAATAGAAACTAGATATGGAAAAGTCGAGTTGGCTGTACTGGAGTATACACTATTTCTTCGAGCATTCTTAAAACAAATACTTGAGTATGGTGAAACGGTATGGCAGATAAATTGTATTCCGAACTTTATTTATACTCCAATTCTGTCGTTCGAACGAGGGCGTAATCAAAAGGGTTTATTTATATATCAGGCATATCTATCGTTTGACGAGCAAGTTTACGATGCACACGTACTATCACAACAAAGAGTGTGGCCTGAAATTATTCTTGTAATCAAGAATAAACAAACGATCTTAGAAGAATTGGATTTAATGGATGTAAATGAAAAATTTATATATGGCGATTTTGATAGCGTTGCTAAGTACATTAAGAAAAAGTATTGTTAAAGACTTTTGCAGAGGTTATGTTTACATATCAGCAATTGAACAAGAAATTACGTGTTAATATAGCAAAGGAGGAACTAAATGAATCGGCACGAATGTACACCTTCTATAATCACTCCCGAAATTGAAAAATTAGCATTGCAAATAATTCAAGATCCTCAACTCAAATTTATTGATGTGAAACCAAGACAATTCAGTAAAATGAATGAGTGTTTTCACAATGTAGATTATGTGGTGCGCCGAATGCGGTGGTAAACGAATTTTATGTAGAGCTATTTGGCAATGGGCTACCAAGCGAAAAATTATGTTCTTTCTACCATCTTTCCTATACCAATTTAAAAGTTGCCACAGATAGTAGACTTTGGTGTAGAACCGGATATTTTTGTTGAGGAAAATATTAAAGATGGTCATGACGCTATTATGGAAAAAGCTTTGGAGTATATTCAAAGCTTAAAATAATAAAGTTAATATCTTAATTTTCCCAGCTCAAATATGCAAACAAAATCTTAAAAAACGAGACTTAGGACTTTTTCAGTGACCTCAGGACTTCATTCATGGTTTTATTTAGATAATATTTGTTTATTCTGCTGGCAATTTAATTAATTGATGATATTCCACAAACAGAGCCATAAGCCTTGTAAGTAATTGCTTAAATCCATATCCAGTATATCATCACAGACCACCATCAACAGTTAATATTTTCAATAAATAATGTAAAAAATAAATGCCTATTTCATTTGGCATTTATTTTTTTATCTGAATATTTCGAATAGAAATACATTGCCCACAAAAAATAAGTAGATATTACCTGATGAGCTAAATATTCGTCATATTCTTTTGAAAAAAGATAAATAAAAGCTTGAATAAGTAAAAGAAGACTTGCAATTATTGATACTACCAATAATATTTTTGTCCCTTTGTGTACTATTTTTTCTTTTAAATTCATATGCTATACTCCTTCAAAAATATAATTGACATTGATAATCTATAGAACGTACTTATGTTTCAACGCATATATCGAAAGTCAAATACCTTCTATTTTTGTTTTGACTTCTTGTATACAGACTCATTTTATATTATGATTTTATATAAGTCAATATGTATGTGATATGTGGTAGGTAAATGAGGATATGTGGTAACCCCCAATATAAGTAATTAAAAACTTTACTAAAAAATAACTATTATGATATAATAAAAATCATAAATTCAATAACACTCGAAATCCAAGCAACTATAAAAACAATGGAGATAATCATGAAAATTCTACATACAGCAGATCTACATATAGGCAAAATACTAAATGAAGTAAATCTTTTAGAAGATCAAAGATACATACTAAAAGAAATAGAAAATATTGCAGTAAAAGAAAATATTGAAGCAATCATAGTATCCGGAGATATTTACGACCGAGCAATCCCTCCTGCCGAAGCAGTAGTCGTTTTAGATGAATGGCTTGTAAGTGTTACTCAAAAAGGAATAAAGGTATTAATGATAAGCGGAAATCATGACTCTAGTGAAAGGCTAAACTTTGTCAGTAACATCTTAAAATACAATGGTTTATTTATATCAACAAATCTAAAATTTAGAAAGATCAACGAAGAAATCAATAAATACCAAACTGAAATAGAAAAAATAGAACTTAATAATATGGTAAATATTTATCTCCTTCCATTTATAAAACCTCAAATAGTAAAACATTATTTTCCACAAAAGAACATATTAACATTCAACGATGCCATAAGAACAGTTTTAGAAAATTTATATCTTGATAAAAATAAAGTAAATATATTAGTTAACCATAATTTTGTCATAGGCAAAATAAACGGAGAAGAAATAGTAATTGAGCAATCAGATTCAGAAAACAAAATCTCTATTGGAGGAATTGACAGTGTGGATATATCCTTATTTGAAGATTTCGATTATGTTGCCCTTGGTCATATTCACAGATCTCAAAAAGCAGGTAAGGATAATATAAGATACTCAGGGTCTCCAATTAAATATTCATTTTCCGAGGCAAATCATAAAAAATCTGTTAGTATAATAGAAATCTGTGACAAAAACAGCAATAAAAAATCTATTGAGATCAAAGAGGTAGAATTAAAACCCCTTAGAGACTTAAGGATCATTACAGGGGAACTGGGCAAAATCCTTAATGGAGAAATTTTAGATGAAAAAAGTAAAGATGATTATATATGTGCTGAGTTAACTGATGAAATGGATTTAATTGAGCCTATGGCTAAAATTAGAACCATTTATCCTAATACAATGCAGATTATTATTAAAAAGGAATTTAGGGATAACTATAATGAAACTTTTGAAGTTGCAGAAAAATTCAGCAAAAAATCTACATTGGAATTATTTGAGGATTTTTATTTTCAAATGACAGGTAAAGAATTAAATGATAAACAAAAGGATGTTATTAATGAAATATCCCAAAATAATGGAGGGGAATTTAATTGAGACCACAAAATTTAATAATTAGCGGATGGGGCCCATATAAGGAAGAAGTTTATATAGATTTTAGTGAAATAGGCAAGGATAACGTGTTTTTAATTACCGGACCAACTGGTTCGGGAAAAACTACTATTTTTGATGCAATATCTTTTGCACTTTATGGTATGGTAAGTGGGGAAAACAGGGGAAAGGACAGGCTTAGAAGTGATTATGCAAAGGCTGAGACTGAAACTTATGTAAAGCTTACATTCACCCATATGGGACAAACCTTTATTGTAAGAAGAAATCCAAAATATTTGCGACCTAAGAAAAGCGGTGCAGGAGAAACCTTACAAGAAGAAGATGCTATACTTTATATTGGAGATAATGCTCCCATTGTTGGAAAGAGAGAGGTTAATCCAAAAATTCGGGAGATACTTGGAATTACATATGAGCAATTTAAGCAAATAACCATGATTGCCCAAGGAGAATTTATAAAATTGATTTATGCTAATGCAGAAGAGAAAGTAAATATATTTAGAAATATATTTAACACAAGTATATATAGGAATTTGGAAAAAACTTTAAAACATATGTCAATATCCTTACAAAAATCAAGGGAAGAGAAAAAACATAAAATATTAGAAAATATTACATATATTAAAGCAGGCGAAAATACAGAGCTAAGTGAGATTATAAAAGACAAAAATATTAATTTTGAAAGGCTAATGCTTCTTTTAAGTGAAAAAATAGAAGGGGATAGACGACTTGAAAAGGAATTAATAGAAGGTATAGCTTTGAATGATAAAAAAATAACAAGTCTTATATCAGACAAAGAAAGAGCAGTAACAAATAATGACTTAATTGGGGAATATAACAGCTCTTGTATTCGTATTGAAGAATTAGAAAATCTTAAAGATGAAATTGAATTTAAAAAGGAAAATTTGGAAAAAGGAAAATCAGCAAAAGAAGTCTCTATTTTTGAAAACTCTTACTTAGATTTAAATAGTCAGTACGAAAATGAACTAAATAATCAAAAGATTACGGAAGAAAGTATAGAAAAAGCAGAAGAGGAATTTGTTAATTTGTCTGAAGATTATAATAATAAAAACGTTATTGAACAAAGAAGAACTGAATTAAACATACAGATAGATAAGTTAAACACCATATATCTGCCTGGTTTTGTAAGTCTTGAAGAAATTCTAAAAAATGAAAAAGAATTAATTCTAAAAAATAAAAAGGATGAGGAAGTACATAATAAACTTTTAATAAAATTAAATAATATAAAAGATAAAAATGAAGAGTTAAATTTAAAATTTATAAATTATTATGATATTGATGAAAAACTTCATAAAAATGAAATTGCACAAATAGAGCAACTAAAAATTTTTAATGATATTAAGGAAATTATAAATGACATAGAAAATTTTTATAAAAATGAGGAGATTTTAAAGGGATATAAAGAAAGTTACATAATAAAATTTAGTGATTTTGAAAATAAGAGAAATCAATATGAACAATTGGATAAATTATATAAAATGGCACAGGCAGGTATACTTGCAAGTGATTTGGTTGAAAATCATCCTTGTCCGGTATGCGGTTCTACAAATCATCCAAATTTAGCTAAATTATCAAAAGAAGTACCAACCTTTGAAGAGGTAGAAAAGCTAAAAGAAATAGTAGAAGATTCAGATAAAATTGCAAATGATGAAAAAATATTGGTACAAAGCCAAATAAGATATAATGAAGGAATATTTGAAAACATTATTAATAAAATAAGTAAATTTGATAATCTTATAATACCATCTCATATTAATGAAGAAATAGAAAAAACTTTGATGGAAAGATTAAACAATTCTTCAAATGTTTTAGATATATTAAAAAAAGAAGAAACTGTTTTAAATAAGAATTTAAAAGAGAAGAAAACAATATTAATTAAAATAGAGGAAAACAATTTGCAATTAGAAGAAATTGGAAAAGAAAAAGAATTAGTTGATGGAAATATTAATCTTTCTACGGATGAATTAAGAAAACTTGAAACTTCCAAAAAAATGATTAAAGATACCATACCTGATGAATATACAAGTGTGTCACAAATAAAAAACAATATAAAGTTGTATACAAAAGAATTTAAAGAATTATCAGCTAAAATAAAAAAACTGGAAAATGATTACAATAAAATAAAAATTAAGATTGTCAGCGAAAAAGAAAGACTAAAAGACACTAAAAAAAGAATACTAACTATAGAAAAAAATGTAAAAACATCTAAAAATCAATATGAAAAAGTAATAATAAAATATGGATTTGAATCGGAACAAGATTATAAAAAATATATTTTTGACGATAAGCAGCTAAAAAAATTGAATCAGGAAGTTATAAAATATAATGAAAATCTAAAGTCTGAAAAGGACAGACTTGCCATTTTGCTTAAGAAAACAAAAAACTTAGTTTTAACGGATATAAGCATTTTAGATGAAAAGATAAAAGAAGAACGAAACTTTAAAATAAAAACGGATAACGAACTTAAAAGAATTAATAATAATATTAAATTTAACAATCAAAGCTATAAAGCTATAAAAGATAAATTTGAGGAAATACTGGCAATTGAATCGGAATATGGTATCATTAACGATCTATCAAGAATCGCCAATGGTGAAGGTAAGGATTTTCCGATGGATTTTGAGATTTATGTACTTGCTGTTTATTTTGATGAAATTATAAGGGCAGCAAATATAAGATTTTTAAAGATGACAAATAATAGATTTAGTTTGAAAAGAGCAAATGATAAATTAGATGGAAGAAAAAAATCCGGACTTGATTTAGAGGTAATTGATGTTAACACCGGAGGAATGAACCCTCGTTCTGTGAAAACTCTATCTGGTGGAGAAAGTTTTATGGCTGCATTATCATTAGCCCTTGGGGTATCTGATGTTATTCAAAGCTATGCCGGCGGAATTGCAATAGAAGCTTTATTTATAGATGAAGGATTTGGAAGCCTAGACGTAGAAGCTCTTGATAGTGCAATTAACACTTTATTAGAGCTTTCAGACCATGGAAACAGGATGATAGGTATAATTTCACATGTGGAAGAACTAAAAGAAAGGATTGACAAACAGATAATAGTAATGCATGATAAGACTGGAAGCTATATAAAATATTGAAAAATGTCAAAATAATTAATTAAAAAAAAATTATTTTTATTGAGCATATGAAAAATTAGTGCTATAATATACAGCGTTAGTTATAATTTGGATTTAAGGATGATGATATGAGAGTTATTTCAGGAAAAGCTAAAAGCATAAATCTAGTTACTCCACAGGGAATGGATACAAGGCCAACCACTGACAGAGTAAAGGAAACGCTTTTTAATATATTAGCACCTGATATTTACAGTTGTAATTTCCTTGATTTATTTTGCGGAAGTGGTGCAATTGGAATAGAGGCACTTAGCAGAGGGGCTAAATCAACTGTATTTATTGAAAATGATAAGAAATCAATTGAGTGTGTTAAACAAAATTTAACAAAGACTAAGCTAATGGATAATGCAAGAATAATGCCTATGGATGTATTTAATGCATTAGCAACGTTAGAAAGTGGTAAAGATAAATTTGATATAATATTTATGGATCCTCCGTATAATCAAATGTTAGAAGAAAAGGTTCTTAAGTTTTTATCAAATTCCAAAATAATTAGTAATGAAACATTAATTATTACGGAAGCTTCAAGGGAAACCAGATTTGATTATTTAGAGGAGTTAAACTTTGAAATAGTAAAATTGAAAGAATATAAAAACAATAAACACGTATTTATAACCATCAGAAGTGGTGTTTTTTAGGAGGAAGTATGAAAGCTGCTATTTATCCGGGAAGTTTTGATCCAGTAACACTAGGACATCTTGATGTAATTAAACGTTCTGCCAAAATGGTGGATAAATTAATAATAGGAGTATTAAATAATACTTCTAAAAATAACCCGTTGTTTTCTATTAATGAACGTGTTAATATGTTAGAAGAAGTTACAAAAGATATGAAAAATGTCAGCGTGGAATCTTTTAATGGTTTATTAGTGGATTTTGCTGATTTAAAAAGTGCAAATATAATTGTAAGAGGATTAAGAGCAATTACTGATTTTGAATATGAATTACAGTTGGCTCAGACAAATCATAAAGTTAATCCAAAAGTGGATACAATGTTTTTAACTACAAGCGTAGAATACTCATACTTAAGCTCAAGCGTAGTTAGAGAGATTGCAAAGTATGGTGGAGACATATCTCAATTTGTACCGAAAGAAATTTTAGAACTGGTACAAAGTAAATATAGTCAGAAAAAGGAGAACAATTTATGAATAGAATAGAACAAATCATTGACGATATAGAAGAATTTATTGAAAGTTGTAAAAACCAACCATTATCATCTAATAAAATAATAGTACCAAAAGATGAATTATATGAATTATTAACCGAATTAAGACTTAAAACACCTGATGAAAT
The DNA here is from genome assembly GCA_031549965.1 of Mobilisporobacter sp. Taxonomy (GTDB): domain Bacteria; phylum Bacillota; class Clostridia; order Lachnospirales; family Lachnospiraceae; genus JAVBPB01. The sequence continues at coordinate 9,255 of JAVBPB010000089.1, forward strand.
AAAAAGATATCAAAAAATTATTAATCAAAAAGATGCAATATTAGCAGAAGCAAGAACTCAGGCAGATCAAATGATTGAACAGGCTGAGGAACACACAAGCAACTTAATAAGTGAACACGAAATAATGCAGCAAGCTTATCATCAAGCAAATGAAATAGTAAGACAGGCAGCAGAAGAAGCAAGAGAACTACTAAGCAATGCTACAGATGATGCAAACAACATTAGAATGAGTGCGTTGGCATACACAGAAGAATTACTTGCTAACGTTGAAAATGCTATTTCACACTCACTTGAAAGTACTAAGGCTAAATATGACACATTAATACTTTCATTAAGTGATAATTTAAATATAATTTCAAATAATAGAAAAGAAATTAAGGAGCAGCTCCTTGGAACACAAAATCAGGAGGCAGACTCTTTAGATAAAGTCGATGAAGATTTTGACTATGATTTTGAAGAAGATGCTTTTACAAAGGATATAAAGTAATTAATTTATGTAATGGCCTAAAAATGCAAAAAACAATATTGACAAAATAAGTGCTATTAAGGCATTAACTAACTTACATATTATGTATTTAAATATTGAAAGACCACTGCCATTAATTACACTTTCGGTTTGTGCTATACTTGAAAGCCCTCCAAAAGATGTTAATACAGCAATAATTATTATTTTAACAGTTAGTGATAAATATGAATTACTAATAAAATCTATTCCAGTGGTTATTTCTATAGTTCCAAGTAATAAGCATTTTATTAATGGATTATTAAATTGTATGGATGTAAGAAGGCTTGAAATAATTGAAAATAGAATAATATATCCACCTATTTTTGTAATTGTTTCAAATCCGTTCATAATTGAAGTATCAATTAGTTTAAAATTAATTTTTAAATTTGATGTTTTTTCATAAGAAGCAGTAGTAACATTTTTTGACAAATTAGTGTTATTAGTGCTTTTTGGTGTAAATATTTTTTTAAATATTAATGCACTGATTATTGATGAAAGATAAATTATACCAATTAATACATATTTTATCTGAGGAAGATTTAATGATGCAGTAGCAATAAAACCAATTATAAACATGGGACTTGCATTATTACAAAAGGATAATAAATATTGCCCTTCGTTTTTTGTGATTTTATTAATTATTACTAAATCTGCACTTGCTTTAGCTCCAAGGGGATATCCTGATAACAAACCAATAACAAATGCATATATGGCAGGAGTACTAAGCCCAAAGACCCTTGACATAATTGGTTTTAAAATAAAGGACAAATACTTGGTTGCATCTAACATAATTATTATGTTTGATAAAATTATGAAGGGAAGTAGTGTGGGCAGGACTGTATTAAACCATAATAGTAAACCATTTTTGGCACCCATTGTGGCAAGGGTGGGATTTATAAATATTAGACATAGGAATATAATTGCTAAAATACTGTATATTATTTTTTTCATTTTGCACCTGCTTTTTAAGGTTTTAGTTAAAGCTGTTGTTTGACTTGATGAGAAAATTAATTTGGTAATTTTATTTAAATTTGAAATTAATTATAATATATTTGATTGATGTTAATAATATGAGTAGTTTACAAGTAAAAATAAAAAAATTAAGAATTTTAATAATGTAATATTTATATATTATTTTATATTGATTAAACAGAAAGCAGGGAGTAAATGAACGATAAAAAAACTTTGAAAAAGAGAAGTGAAGTTGATAAACAGTTTAAGTGGAGAATTGAAGATTTGTATTTGGAAGATTCAATGTGGGAAGAGGAACTTAGGAGGCTAGACGGTGAATCTAAGAAGATTTCTGGATTTAGAGGAAGGCTTTCAGAGTCAGCAGATGTGCTTTTTGAATATTTTAAGTTAAGTGATGAAATATCTATGGTTTCTGAAAAGATTTATGTTTATGCTAATCAAAGACTTCATGAAGATACCAGTAATACTAAATATCAAGATTATTCTAATAAGGCACAGAGTTTGATGATTAAGATTACAAGCTTGTGTTCTTTTGTTGTTCCAGAGATTCTTGAAATTCCTGAGGAGAAATTAAATTTGTTTTTGGAAAGCGAAGGGATCGGTGTATATAAAAAGCATATAATGGATATTGTAAGGCAAAAGGAACATGCACTGTCTGCTGAAATGGAAGAACTATTGGCAGAGGTAAATGAACTGGCTGATGCACCGGAAAATATATTTTCTATGTTTAATAATGCAGATCTAAGATTTCCGGAAATTGTTGATGAGAATGGAGATTTGGTAGCTGTAACTCATGGAAGATATATTTCTTTTCTTGAAAGTAAGGATCAGAATGTGCGAAAAAGTGCTTTTATGGCTATGTATGGTATGTATGAAAAGTATAAAAATACTTTGGCGGCTACTTTTAGTGCTAATATTAAGAAAGATGTTTTTTATGCAAGGACGAGAAAGTATAAGTCAAGTTTGTTAAGTGCTTTAGATGATAGTAATGTTTCAGTTGAAGTTTATGATAATTTAATTACAACTGTTCATGAGAATTTACCACTTATGCATAGATATGTTAAGCTTAGGAAGAGGATTTTAGGACTAGACGAGCTTCATATGTATGATTTGTTTACACCTATGGTTTCAGATTTTACTATGAAGATTGACTTTATGGAAGCTAAGGAAATGGTTAAAAAGGGACTTTCTCCTTTAGGGAAGGATTATCTTAAGATATTGGATGAAGGTTTTAATAATGGATGGATTGATATATATGAAAATGAGGGGAAAAGAAGCGGAGCTTATTCTTGGGGAGCTTATGGGACTCACCCTTATGTGCTTCTTAATTATCATGATAATTTAAATAATGTATTTACGCTTGCTCATGAGATGGGGCATGCTATTCATTCTTACTTGTCTGATAAGACACAACCATATATTTATGCAGGATATAAAATTTTTGTTGCAGAGGTTGCTTCAACTTGTAATGAGGCTTTACTAATGGATTATTTATTGAAAGAAACTAAAGATAAAAAAGAGAAGGCATATTTAATTAATTACTTTTTGGAACAGTTTAGAACCACTCTTTACAGACAGACTATGTTTGCTGAATTTGAAAAAATTACTCATCAAATGGTACTTGATGGAGAAAGCTTGACTGCTGAGACTTTATGTAAGATTTATAGGGATTTGAATATTAGATATTTTGGGGATGGAATTGTAATTGATGAGGAGATTAATATGGAATGGGCAAGGATTCCTCATTTTTATAACTCATTCTATGTGTATCAGTATGCAACAGGATATTCTGCGGCAATTGCACTTTCTCAAAAAATACTTAATGAGGGTGAAAGTGCTGTAAACGCATATTTAAACTTTTTAAGTGGAGGAAGTTCAGATTATCCGATTGAATTGTTACGTGGTGCGGGTGTTGATATGTCAAACCCTAAACCGGTTAAAGATGCTCTTATGGTGTTTGAGAGGCTTCTTGAGCAGATGGAGGAGTTATTTTCATAGTATTTATGGGTAACTAACAAACAGAGCTTTTAGTCTTTCTACTCCCCAAGATGTGAATAACAGTCTTTTCAAAGCCTAATTATTCACATCTTGGGGAGATTTAATTTTTGGAGGCAAAGCTGTATATTCATTTGATTTAGTAACCTGAATTGTTTGCTCAGCCCATTGCTAGTTAATAAATTTAATTATATCATCAGACAATCCATATAGTGAATGTCCTTTTTCTGGAAGGAGATTAATTTCTGTGTGTGGAACAAGTTGGTTTAGTCTGTCTATTGTTTCTTCTGAATTAAGCATTATATCCTTTTTTCCTACAAATAGTGAACATGGCATAGTTAAACGTTTTAATTCTTCATCTGAAAAAATCGGTATTGTTTCCTGACGGGAATTAAAGCAGGCAGCTATTAGTTTGTTGTAATTTAATATGTCCTCAGGTATTGGATTATCGCCGTTTATTTTCATAAAAAGTTCATTGACTCCCGCTTCGCCTTTAGTAAGCAGTGACATAGCAATATCTTTAAAATTATGATTTTGAGAGCCGATTCCTGCTGGACAAAGAAGTACTAGCTTTTTGACTTTTTCGGGATGTCTAACTGAAAACAGTGTGGCTAACCATGCTCCAAGTGAAGCACCTATAATGTTTGCCTTTTCAATGGCCAATTCTGTAAACACATCATGTAGCCAGTTAGAATAATCATCTGTGTCAAATGAAAGCTGTGATTCTACACTTTTCCCCGGTTCACCAGGTAAATCTACGGCATATATTAAAAATTTATTGCTTAATGGTGCAATATCACTAATCCACATGGAAGAGTTCATGCTGCTTCCATGTAGCAGGATAATAGGTGTATTGTTTTTATTACCAGTTGTCAAAACAAATGTTTCACCAAATCGGGTTTCGATGGTTTTTTCTTCATATGGTACAGTTAGATTAGATAGAAGATTATTGTAGTATTGTAGTACTGCCATTTTACCTTCTGTTGTTTTAAATGCTAAATTTCTTTCCATAATTTCAGCTCCTTTATTATATTTAATTATTTACTGCACTAACCTATGTTAATATTAACATAGGTTAGTGCGTGAGTCAACATAAATATTAAAATATTTAAAGACAACAAAGGACTGCTCTGCATCACATGATTACCTAATCACATATGTAGAGCAGTCCTTTGCTAGACTGTAAATATAGTTAATTTAACTGAAAGAATCGCATTATACTTCCATCAATAGTAGTAACGTCACACTCCATACCGCCCCAATGTTGGTTTTTAACCTCTGTGATTTCTTCCCATCCATTTTTTTTGACAAAATTGTAAAGCTCTACAATTCCTTCCACTCTCATAAAAGCCACGGTTTGTTGTGAAGGTTCACCAAAAAATAGATGTATTCCATTAAAAGTTGTAATTTTCATATCGATTAGTTCGCCCGGTATTGGCGTTGCACATCCATATAGCCCTGTACCATTGTTATTTCGCTCATCGATATTTGCATACCATCCTAATACATCTTCAAACCATTTCACTGTTTTGTCCATGTCTTTTGTGTAATAAACAGGACCATTTTCCTTAACAGTATATCCCCTTTGTTTTAAATCATTCATATTATGTTTTCCTCCTAAAATAGAATTGACAGATATTTTAGCAAGTGAATTAATGTTATTCATCTGATTACGAGCCATCATTGGAGATATACCATGAAATCGTGAAAATGCACGAGAGAAGCTCTCAGGTGATTCATACCCATATTTGAAAGCAACATCGATAATTTTCACATCTGAAGTTTTAATCTCAATTCCAGCCAATGTCAAACGACGGTTTCTTATATAATCTCCAAGAGTCAGGTTGCATATAATAGAAAATATCTTTTGAAAATAAAAACTTGACATATATGCCTGACTTGCAATTAATTCAGAACTAAGGTCATCCAGAATATTATCTTCAATAAAATCAATAGCTTTTTGAATGCAGTTTACTGTATCCATTAACTCGTCACCTCCTGTCTACTTGAAATTATAAAACACATAATGAGAGCCTTCATGACATTTTTTGTTCACTGTGGCTATTATAAAATAAAAGGATATATTAATCTACAATTATAATTTCATGCTTAAATTCATTTTTAATAATAGTATTATATTTATCATGAACTAATGAATTATATATATTAGTTGCAAGTATATCTTTATTAAACATCTTAATACTAGCATCATTAAGAATGTTTTTAGCATCGCCAACTTTAGTTATAATAGGAATATCAGAGTTATCTTGGATTTTCCTTAAAAGTTTACTTGAGCTTTTTCTAAAACCAAGAATTCTTGCATAAGGGGTAATGCCATTTCCTAAAAAATAATCAAACTCATTACGGGTAATGTCAAGTAGGATATGAATTAATGCACGGTATATTCTGGTCTTAGTTAATTGCTTCGTTTTTAATAAATCAGAAAAATCATTAAAAGTCCCAAAATTATCAATATTATTTAAGATCCTATTCATTAAATCCTTATTAACATCCATATACTTAGCTAAATTATTGTTTTCCAATAAAATTTTATACTTAAGCATCAAAGAAAAATCATCCTCATATATAGGAAAAGATTTACTAAAATTCTCTCTCATAATGCCAAAAACATTTTTAGGAACATTTTTTTCAAAATTACTTAATTCATTATTACTAATCAAAGATTTTCTAATAGCAGTAGCAGAGCTAATAATTTCATTAAGAGAGAGATCATGATAATTTGCAGTTTTTCTATTAATTGTAAATGGCTGAATATTACTTTTAATTTTTGTCAATGCTTTAAGATATTCAATACCAAGAATATTATTTGGTGATGAAATAATTTCCTTAGCAAAATTAATGTCTAAACCCATAACATTAACCTCTTCTAAATACTTAACCAAAGCATTTTCCCTAGCAAGAGGATAAGACAGTCCACTTTTAATAAATTTTTTAATAAACTCTTTAAAAAGAGCAGGTTCCTCCACAAAGACATCTGCAATATTTTTAAGAATATTTACATCTCCCAATTCACTGCCAAAACATAAAAAATCCACAACATTTATCTTATTAAGTATAGAAACAGCACCAAGAGAAAAAAACTCAGCACTGGCACAAGCATAACAAACAGGCAGTTCAATAACCAAATCGGCACCATTTAAAAGAGCCATCTTTGCCCTTAAATACTTATCCATAATGGCAGGAGTCCCTCTTTGCACAAAATTACCACTCATAACAACAACAACAAAATCTGCCCCAGTTACTTTTTTAGACTCCAAAACATGATAAAGATGTCCGTTATGAAACGGATTATACTCAGTAATTAATCCAACAACCTTCATTCATTAACTTCCTTTCAAAATTTTATGAACTAAATATTTATATATATATTTAGGTGGCGTTAAATATCTTCAAAATTAATTATTATGTTGCCACCTATAAACGGAAGAAATATTCGGCGTTAAATTGAATAAAAAGTATTAAGATTTAAAGCCGAGTATATAGCTAATTTTTCAAGATAAAAAAACAAATCATTTTTAAGTATATTTAAAAAATATTATAAACAAATTTTACAATAAAAACCAGTAAAATAAAATATTCATAAAAGATAATACAATATCCATTTCCGAAAAGCAAATCTAAAATAATAGAAACAATGACATAAATTTGTCAAACTAATTATGCCACTTTGCTTCAAAACTTAGAACTCCCAAAAATGTGAAATATTAGACTGTGAAAAGTCATTAAATACTATGTAAACGAGACTATGGTATTTTCAAATGCTTATTTGGAATTTAGGTACTTTTGACTTTACACAGTCTAATATTTCACATCTTAGGGAGAGGTAAAATCAAAAAGAAAAGAGTACCTACCCAAAAGAAAACTAAAAATCAAAACATCAAATATAGTATACCATAAAAAGTTTGTGAAAAAAATAATTAATAAGATCCCCCTTGTATACAATAAACATTTGGTTTATAATGGTAGTATATTTATTATATTTTGCACAAATGAAAGGAGAAGCAAAGTGGGATTTATTGACATCATCAAAGAAAGAGCAAAAAGCTCAAAAAAAACCATTGTATTACCAGAAACAGGAGATAAGAGAACTCTGGAGGCAGCAAGTAAAATACTAGAAGAAGGAATCGCAGAAATAATCCTTATAGGAGACGAAGCTGAAATTACAAAAACAGCAGATGGCTTAGACATTACAAAAGCCACAATAATCAACCCTGTTAATGCCTCAAAATTAGAAGAATATGTAGAACTATTAGTAGATTTAAGAAAAAGCAAAGGTATGACAAATGAAGAGGCAAAAGAATTACTAACAAAAGATTATCTATATTTCGGAGTTATTATGGTAAAAGCAGGAGATGCTGATGGAATGGTAGCAGGTGCTGTAAACTCAACAGCTAATGTACTAAGACCATCACTTCAAATATTAAAAACTGCTAAAAACACAAAATTAGTATCTTCATTTTTTGTAATGGTAGTACCTGATTGTGAATACGGTGCAAAAGGAACATTTATATACTCAGATGCAGGTCTGGTACAAAATCCAAATGCTGAAGAATTAGCAGCAATTGCAGGAAGTTCTGCAAAATCATTTGAATTATTAGTACAAGAAGAACCAATTGTAGCCATGTTATCACATTCAACAATGGGAAGTGCAAAGCACGATGATGTAACTAAGGTTATTGAAGCTACAAAAATTGCAAAAGAATTATACAAAGACGTAAAAATTGACGGAGAATTTCAACTGGATGCAGCGATTGTTCCAGAAATTGGACAATCAAAAGCACCAGGTAATGACATAGCAGGAAAAGCAAATGTATTAATATTCCCAGACTTAGATGCAGGAAATATAGGATACAAATTAACCCAAAGACTTGCAAAGGCAGAAGCATACGGACCAATTACCCAAGGAATTGCAAAACCTGTAAATGATTTATCAAGAGGTTGTTCAGCAGACGATATAGTTGGCGTAATTGCCATAACAGCAGTTCAAGCACAAGCATAAAATAAACATATAAGGAGAATATATATATGAATATCTTAGTAATTAATTGCGGAAGCTCATCTCTTAAATATCAATTAATAGATTCATCAAACGAAGAAGTACTTGCAGTAGGTATTTGTGAAAGAATTGCCATCAGTGGCAGCAGACTTAAACATTCACCAAAAGGAAAAGAAAAAATACTTATTGAATCACCAATGCCAACCCACGAAGCTGCAATAAAATTAGTTCTTGATGCATTAACTGATAAAGAGCATGGTGTTATTGATGATTTAGATAAAATAAGTGCAGTTGGTCATAGAGTAGTACACGGTGGTGAAAACTTCACAACAAGTGCATTACTTACAGACGAAGTATTAAAAGCAATTGAAGAGTGTAATGATCTTGCACCACTTCATAATCCAGCTAACTTAATTGGTATAAATGCATGTAAAACATTAATGCCAAATGTACCAATGGTTGCAGTGTTTGATACAGCATTCCACCAAACAATGCCTGAACATGCATACCTTTATGCTTTACCAATGGAATATTACAACAAATACAAAGTAAGAAGATATGGTTTTCATGGAACAAGCCATAGCTTTGTATCACAAAGAGCAATAGAAGTAGCAGGGCTAGATAAGGACAACTCAAAAGTTATTGTTTGTCATTTGGGAAACGGTGCCAGCGTATGTGCAGTTAAAAATGGTGAATCAGTAGATACAAGTATGGGTCTTACTCCACTTGAAGGACTTGCAATGGGAACAAGAAGCGGTGACATTGACCCAGCTATAATCGAATTTTTAGCACAAAAAGAAAATTTATCAATAAGCGAAGTTATGAATGTATTAAATAAAAAATCAGGTGTACTTGGTTTATCTACATTTACAAGTGATTTTAGAGACTTAGAAGATGCTGTTGATGCAAAAAATCCAGATGCATTAAGAGCTATGGGAGTATTCTCATATCGTGTTGCAAAATACATCGGAGCTTATACAGCTGCAATGAATGGTGTTGATGCAATCGTATTTACGGCAGGTCTTGGAGAAAACAATAGACATGTAAGAAATGATATAGTTGATTACGTTAAATATTTAGGAATAGAAATTGATCAAGAAAAGAATTCAATAAGAGGTTCAGAGCAAATTATTTCAACTAAAGACTCAAAAGTTAAGGTATTAGTAATACCAACTAATGAAGAACTTGCAATATGCAGAGAAACAGTAAGAATAGTAAAATAAAATATTTATAAAATTATTTATGAAATTATTGTAAAACAATGTTGACAAATAATAAACCAATATGTATAATAACATAGGTGAAACTTAGGAGATAGCTATGCTTATAAACTTATCAGATATATTGTCTGTTCCAGAAAAAGTAGAACATCTTCAAGTTGAAATAGACATGGATGAAATTGTTCTAAACAATGAGAGCTATATCATAGTTAAAAAGGCCCCTATTGAGCTTATGATATCCGTTGAAGGTATTAAAAAGGCCCACATTGAGTCTAAAACTAAACTATCCCTTAGCATTCCATGTAGCAGATGTCTTGAGGAAGTAATCTATAATTTTGATATAAATATATCTAAATATATAGATTTTAACCAATCTGAAGAAGACAGAATACAAGAATTAGATGAGACAAATTATATTGATGGATATGAACTGGATGTAGACAAACTCATATACAATGAGATTTTAATTGATTTTCCAATGAAGGTTTTATGTAAAAGTGATTGCAAGGGAATTTGTGACCAATGTGGAACAAACCTAAACCAAACAACCTGCAATTGCAACACTGAAAAACTTGATCCAAGGATGTCAGTTATCCAAGATATCTTCAAGAATTTTAAGGAGGTGTGACAAATGTCTATCTGTCCAAAGAACAAATCGTCAAAAGCTAGAAGAGACAGCCGTAGAGCAAACTGGAAAATGGCAGCTCCAAACTTAGTTAAATGTAGTAAATGTGGCAAATTAACAATGCCTCATAGAGTTTGTAAAGCTTGTGGCTCTTACAACAAAAAAGAGATTGTTTCAGTTGACTAATTTAGAGACTGAATAACATTAAAGGCAGCTAGTCTGCCTTTTTTTGTTGAGGTTGGATGCTTTGCCTTGGGGTCTTTGTGCTCCAAGAGGGTATCTGAAAAGTCCTTGATTTATTTAATTTGCAAACAGACGCTTTGCCAATTTAGTCTTTCTACTCCATGTGAGGGGTCTTATTATGCCGTGAAAAGGCAGACGCACCAAACATTCCAATGAGCCTATGGACAAAAATATTATGGAAGAATGCTTCCATAATATTTTATAGTCTCATTTCCATGGTACTAACTGCCTTTTCACGGCATAATAAGCCCCCTCACATGGAGATGCAGTTTTTTAAGGCAAAGCTGGATGCTTAAAATATGAGATAAAAAGTGATATGTATTGAGAAGTTTGTAAAAGATTAAACATTAGTGTAGCCTAATAATATACACATAAAATATTGTAAACAAACAAAGTTTTTACATACATATGGAGAGATACTATTATTGATATAAAAAATAAATTATCTATATAGGCAGCATTAAATTGAATAAAAAGTCTTAATATTTAACGCCGAATAGATAGTTAAATTTTGCATAGGCATAAAAAAGTTCTAAGTAGCCTAAAAAATTTTAAGGGGAAAAATAGTATAATAATTTAATTGTGAGACTGTGAATAATAACATAAACATAAGCTTTATAAAAGCAAATTTTTGAATACACAGCTTTGCCTCAAAAAACTATATCTCCATGGGAGGGGGCTTATTATGACATTAAAAGGCTGTTAGCACCATGGAAATGATACTATAACATTTTATGTAAGAATTCTTCCATAATATGTTTGTCCATAGGCTCATTGGAATGTTTGGTGCGTCTGCTTTTTAATGTCATAATAAGCCCCCTCCTATGGAGTAGAAAGACTAAATTGGCAAGCGTCCGTTCAATGAACTTAAGGCTAGGATGCCATGAAAAATCCTTAAACACATTAAATTCACCAGAAGAAACTAGGGCAAACAATAAAATCATTATACCATCTTTCTACTAAAATGCTCATAACCAAAAAGAACTTTTTAATCCCATACCAACAAAAAAAATTTATTTTATAGTTGATTTCTAATAAAAGATCTAGTATATTAATTTATAGATACTGACAGGGAGGAAAATAAATGAAAGACATTGTAAAAGTTGCAGTAGATGCAATGGGTGGAGATAATGCACCAGTAGAAATTGTTAAAGGTGTGGTTGATGCTGTAAATGTTAATAAAAAGATAAAAGTATTCCTTGTTGGGAAGGAAAGCTTAATTAAGGAAGAACTAAAAGAATACACATATGAAGCTTCTCAAGTGGAAGTAATAAACGCAGAAGAAGTAATAACTAATGAAGAAGCACCTGTTATGGCTATACGAAAAAAGAAAGATTCGTCAATTGTAGTGGCTATGAATTTAGTAAAAGAAGGTGTAGCTGATGCTTTTATTTCAGCAGGAAGTACAGGGGCTGTATTAGTGGGAGGTCAGTTTATTGTAGGAAGAATAAAAGGAATTGAAAGACCGCCTTTAGCTCCTTTATTACCAACTAAAAAAGGAATTTCTTTGCTAGTTGATTGCGGGGCTAATGTAGATGCAAGACCATCTCATTTAGTACAATTTGCAAAAATGGGTTCAATATATATGGAAAATGTAGTAGGTATTAAGAATCCAAGAGTTGCAATAGTTAATATTGGTGCGGAAGAGGAAAAAGGTAATATGCTTGTTAAAGAAACTTTTCCGCTTCTTAAGAATTGTGCAGATATTAATTTTATTGGAAGTATTGAAGCCAGAGATATACCATATGGCGGTGCAGATGTTATAGTATGCGAAGCTTTTGTAGGTAATGTAATATTAAAGCTTACAGAAGGGTTGGCAAGCGTTTTAATATCTAGCATAAAAGAAGGACTAATGAGTACTACTATTAGTAAAATAGGTGCGGCTTTATCTAAACCTGCATTAAAAAAGACACTTAAGACTTTTGATGCATCAGAACAAGGTGGTGCTCCGCTACTTGGGCTTAATGGCTTAGTTGTAAAAGTACATGGTAATTCCACAAGTAAAGAAGTAAAGAACGCAGTTTTACAATGTGTAACCTTTACCAATCAAAAAATAAATGAAAAGATTAAGCAGAACATAACAAAAATTGATTAATAATGTAATTTAAGAAAGGTGATTAAAATGGAATTTGAAAAACTACAAAAAATAATAAGCGAAGTATTAAATGTTGAAAGTGAAGAGGTAACACTAGACGCTACTTTTGTTGATGATTTAGGAGCTGATTCTCTTGATATATTTCAAATAATTATGGGAATTGAAGAAGAATTTGATATTGAAATAGCTAATGAAGAAGCTGAAAATATTGTAACAGTTAGAGATGCAGTAGAACAAATTAAAAACGCTTTAAATTAATATATTCATATGTAAAGGGGTTAACTTTAAGTTAGCTCCTTTCATTCAGTAAAGGAAAGTGAAATAATGGAAAATAACAGCCTGTTAAGAGAGTTTGAAGACATCATAGAGTATTATTATAAAGATATTAAACTATTAAAACAAGCTTTAACACATAGTTCATATTCAAATGAGCATAATCTACCAAAAAACACCAATAATGAAAGGCTTGAATTTTTAGGAGATGCAATATTAGAGCTTATGTCTAGTGAATATTTATATGATAATTATCCTGATAAACTAGAAGGTGAATTAACAAAACTTCGTGCCAGTATAGTTTGTGAGCAAACACTTTCTGCCTGTGCAAAATTAATAAATTTAGGTAAGTATTTATTTTTGGGTAAGGGGGAAACAAGAACTGGAGGCAGAACAAGGGATTCTATATTATCAGATACTCTTGAAGCAGTTATTGGTTCTATTTATTTAGATGGTGGTTTTGCTAATGCAAAAGAGTTTATTGACAGATTTATTTTAAAAGATATTGAGAAAAAAAATCTCTTTTTTGATAGCAAGACTATCTTACAAGAAATAATTCAAAGTGAGAATAAAGATGTATTAAAATATATACTGGTTAGAGAAGAAGGGCCTGATCATGATAAACAATTTATGGTCAATGCAAAAATTGGAGATAAAATACTTGGTACAGGCATAGGGAGAACCAAAAAAGCAGCTGAACAAGAGGCAGCATACAATTCCATACTTAAGTTAAGAAATAAAAAAAATTAAAAAATATATAGGTGGAAGAATATGTATTTAAAAAGTTTAGAAGTACATGGATTTAAATCATTTGCAAATAAAATATTATTTGAATTTCATGATGGAATAACTGGAATAGTAGGTCCAAACGGAAGCGGAAAAAGTAATGTTGGTGATGCTGTAAGATGGGTTTTGGGAGAACAAAGTGCCAAGCAACTTAGAGGTGCTAAGATGGAGGATATAATTTTTTCTGGAACAGAACTTAGAAAACCTCTTGGATTTGCTTATGTTGCAATAACACTTGATAATTCAGACCATAAATTGCCTATAGATTATGATCAAGTAACAGTAGCACGTAGAGTTTACAGATCAGGAGAAAGCGAATATTTAATAAATGGAAGTAGCTGTAGGCTTAGAGATGTTCAAGACTTATTTTTAGATACGGGCATTGGTAAAGAAGGATATTCTATAATTGGACAAGGTCAGATCGACAGAATCATAAGTGGTAAACCAGAAGAAAAAAGAGAACTTTTTGATGAAGCCGCAGGTATTGTTAAATTTAAAAAAAGAAAGGCTACAGCAGAAAAGAATCTAGAGGCAGAACAGCAAAATCTGATCCGTATTAACGATATATTAGAAGAACGAGAAAAGCAATTAAAACCCTTAATGAAACAGTCAGAAACAGCAAAAGAATATTTAAAATTAAGGGATGAATTAAAACTAAATGAGGTTAATTTATTTTTAATTGATTATAATCAATTAACTAGTCAACAAACACAAATAGATGAAAAAATTAGTATTGTTGATAATGATTTAACTAATACAACTAAAAGTTTTGAAAATACTAAAGAAGAGTATGAACGTCTTGAACTTCTGATTGAAGAAAAAACGGGATTAATTGAAGCTGAAAGAGGAAAGCTTTCTGAAAGTAAGTTAAAGAAAGAAAAGCTAGAAGGGGATCTAAAGGTTTTAAATGAGCAAATTCATGCTGCTAAATTAAGTAATGCTCATTTACATGAGCGTTCTAAGGTGATAAAATCAGAACTTAAAGAAAAAGATGAGCAAAAAAATGAATATGTACTTAAGAAAGAAGAAATTGATGAAAAGCTGGATTTATTAGATGATCTGCAAACCGGTGAACAAAATAAATTAAATGAGATTATAAAGAATATTAATAATTATAATAAAGAGGTTGAAAACTGCCATAGTCACATTATAGAAATTTTAAATGAAAATTCAAATATAAAAACTAAAATGCAACGCTATGAAACTATGCTTGAGCAAAATAATATTAAAAAAGTTGAACTAAATCAAAAACTTTTAAAAAGTAAAAGTGATGAAGCAGAACAAGACGATATTATTGAAAGCTTAAATAATTCTTATTTAAAGGTTAGTGATGAAATTAATCTATTAAATAGTGCTAATGAAAACATTAACAACGCCTCCAAAGAATTACAAGATAATATAAATACGATGTCATTTAGATTAAATGATCAACAGCAATCTTTTCATAGAGAAAAATCCAAACTTGATGCTTTAAAGAACATAAC
Source organism: Mobilisporobacter sp. (assembly GCA_031549965.1). Taxonomy (GTDB): domain Bacteria; phylum Bacillota; class Clostridia; order Lachnospirales; family Lachnospiraceae; genus JAVBPB01. The sequence goes on from JAVBPB010000089.1 coordinate 24,470, forward strand.
TGAACGTTATGAAGGTTATGGAAATAGTATAAAAAAAGTTATGGAAAGAAAAAATACAGTTAATGGAATTATTGGTGTTGTGGCTGATATTATTAAAGTTAAGCCGGAATATGAAATTGCCGTTGAAATAGCCTTAGGTGGTAATATTCAAAATATTGTAACCGATAATGATAAAACGGCTAAGGAATTAATAGAATATCTAAAATATAACAAATTTGGAAGGGCTACATTCCTTCCGCTTACTAATATGACCAATAAATCCTCTTTTCATAACGAAAGTGCTCTTAAGGAAGCAGGAGTAATAGGTCTTGGAAGTACTTTAGTTGAAGCAGAAAGTCGTTTTAATTCTCTAATTGAACATTTACTTGGTAGAATTATTGTAGTTGATAATATTGACAATGCAATGAAATTATCAAAAAAATATAATTATACTCTTAGAATTGTAACTAAGGATGGAGAACTTTTAAGTCCTGGGGGTTCAATGTCTGGTGGAGCATATAAAAATACAAGTAATCTATTAAGCAGACGTCGTGAAATTGAAGACTTTGAAAATACCATTTTAGAAATAGAAAAAAGTATAAATTCTTTAAAAGAAGATATTGAAAAAGAAAAAAGCAGTAGACAAAATCTTAGAGAAGAACTAGAAATTAATAAGCAAAAATTGCAAGAACTATACCTAAAACAAAATTCTGCAAAGCTAAATTTAGAGCAGGCTAAACAAAAAGTTTTAGAAAGTAAAACTTCATATAATGCTTATCTAAATGAAAGTAAGGAAATTGATGTACAAATTAAAGACTTAAATGCCAACATAAATGAACTTAAAAAATCTTTATCTGAAAATGAAGATTTAAGTAAAAATAGTGAAAGCAGAATTTCTGAATTAAATGGATTGATCGAAAGTGAAAGCATAAAGGAAAAGGAAGCATCTGCAAAAACTAATAACATTAATTTAGATTTTTCTAATTTAGAGCAAAATAATAATTTTATACTTGAAAATATAAAACGTATAAAGTCTGAAATTGACAAATTAAATTTAGAGTTAGATAATTTAACGAAAAATATTAATGAAACATATCAGTTGGTGGAAGAAAAAAAACATGACAAAACTGAAATTGAAATAATCATAGAGGAAGAAAAAGAAATTGCAGAAAAAGCTCAAAATCTGTTAAATATCTTTTTAGCTGATAAAGAAGAAATTTCTAAAAATCATAAGGACTTTTTTATTAAAAGAGAGGAACAATCTAAATTAATAAATGAGTTAGATAAGGAAAAATTCAGACTTTTCAATCAAAAAGAAAAGATATCAGAGCAAATTGATACAAGTATATCTTATATGTGGGATGAATATGAATTAACATATAGCAACGCCATGAATTTTTTAGATGAAACTTTGACTAATGTATCTGTTATTAAAAAAAGAGTTTCGGAATTAAAATCGGGCATAAAAGGACTTGGAGATGTTAATGTTAACGCTATTGAAGATTATAAAAATATAGTAGAAAGTTATGAATTTCTTAAGGAACAAAGAGATGATTTGGTAAAAGCTGAGGAAACTCTAAAATCTATTATTTCTGAATTGGACACAGAAATGCGTATTCAATTTGAAGAAAAATTTAAAGAAATACAAGTGCAGTTTGACATTGTTTTTAAAGAACTCTTTGGCGGAGGAAAAGGAAGCCTTGAATTAATTGAGGATGAAGATATTTTAGATGCAGGAATAAGAATTATTGCCCAGCCACCAGGTAAAAAATTACAAAATATGATGCAGCTATCAGGTGGTGAAAAAGCATTAACAGCAATATCCTTATTGTTTGCAATACAAAAATTAAAACCGTCACCTTTTTGTCTTTTAGATGAAATAGAAGCAGCTCTTGACGATTCTAATGTAAAGAGATTTGCAAAGTATTTAGATAAGCTTACAAAGGATACACAGTTTATTATTATTACTCATAGAAGAGGAACAATGGCAAGTGCGGACATACTTTATGGTGTTACAATGCAGGAAAAAGGTGTATCAACTTTAGTATCAGTTAATTTAATTGAGAGCGAATTAAAATAAGAGGTGTAAAATGGGAGAAAAAAAAGGATTTTTTAGTAGATTAGTATCTGGACTTACTAAGACAAGAGATAATATTGTAGCAAGTATTGATAATATTTTCAGTGGTTTTTCAAACATTGATGATGAATTTTATGAAGAATTAGAAGAAATATTAGTAATGGCAGATATAGGAATAAGCACTACAACAGCAATTATTGAAGATTTAAAAATAAAGGTTAAGGAAAATAAAATTAAAGAGCCGGCTGCCTGTAAAGAGTTTTTAGCTGAAAGTATTAAGGAACAAATGAAGGTTGACTCAACGGCATATGAATTTGAAAATCAAAAGTCAATTGTTCTTGTAATTGGTGTAAATGGAGTGGGTAAAACAACTTCTATTGGTAAATTATCAGCCCAGCTAAAAGAAATGAATAAGAAGGTTATAGTAGCTGCTGCTGATACTTTTAGGGCTGCTGCAATTGAGCAGTTAACAGAATGGACTAACAGGGCTGGAGTAGATATAATCGCACAGCAAGAAGGCTCTGACCCGGCTGCCGTAATATATGATGCTATTCAGGCTACTAAAGCCAGAAAGGCAGATGTACTTTTATGTGATACTGCCGGACGGCTTCATAATAAGAAAAACTTAATGGAAGAACTTAGAAAGATTGATAAGGTAATTCAAAGGGAATATCCAGATGCATATAGAGAAACTCTTATTGTTTTAGATGGAACCACAGGACAAAATGCATTGTCTCAGGCAAAGCAATTTAAAGAAATTGCTGATATTTCAGGTATTGTACTTACTAAACTTGATGGAACTGCAAAGGGTGGTATTGCAATTGCCATTCAGTCTGAACTTAAAATACCTGTAAAATATATTGGAATTGGCGAAAGCATTGATGATCTTCAGAAGTTTAACGCAAATGACTTTGTTAATGCTTTGTTTACTACAAACAAACAAGGAGAATAGATTATGACATTAGACAAATTTGAAGAAGCAACCGAGGAAGTCAAAAAAGTTATATTATCAACAAAACTTGTATACAGTGAATATTTTTCAAAATGTACAGATAATAAAGTTTATTTTAAGCCGGAGAATATGCAACATACAGGAGCGTATAAGGTTCGTGGTGCTTATTATAAAATAAGCACATTATCTCAAGAGGAAAGGGATAAAGGTCTTATCACCGCATCAGCAGGCAATCATGCTCAGGGAGTTGCTTTTGCTTCAAAAATTTATGATGCGAAGGCAACAATAGTAATGCCAACAACCACGCCACTTATTAAAATTAACAGAACTAAAGAATATGGTGCAAAGGTTATATTGCATGGAGATGTTTATGATGAAGCATGTAATTATGCTTATAAGCTGGCAGAAGAAAAAGGACTTACTTTTATTCATCCTTTTAATGATTTAGATGTTGCCACAGGACAGGGAACTATTGCAATGGAAATAATCAAAGAGCTTCCAACAGTAGATTATATCTTAGTTCCAATTGGAGGAGGCGGGCTGGCTGCTGGAGTTTCAACTCTTGTGAAGCTTTTAAGTCCGAATATAAAGGTTATTGGAGTAGAACCTGCCGGAGCAAGCTGTATGAAAAAATCTGTTCATGAGGGAAAGGTTGTTACCCTGCCATTTGTAGAAACAATTGCAGATGGTACAGCCGTAAAAACTCCTGGCGATAAAATTTTCCCATACATACAAAAGAATATTGATGACATAATTACTATTGAAGATGAAGAATTAATTGTTACTTTTCTTGATATGATGGAAAATCATAAGATGGTTGTAGAAAATTCAGGTTTGTTAACTGTTGCGGCACTAAAGCACTTAAATGTTACTAATAAAAAAATTGTTTCGATTTTAAGTGGAGGAAATATGGATATAGTAACTATTTCCTCAATTGTTCAGCATGGGCTTATACAAAGAGGAAGAATATTTACAGTATCTGTTTTACTTCCAGATAAACCCGGAGAACTTGTTAATGTTGCTAAGGTTATTGCTAAAGCACAAGGAAATGTGGTTAAGCTTGAACATAATCAATTTGTAAGTATTAATAGAAATAGTGCGGTTGAACTTACTATTACAATGGAGGCTTATGGTCATGAACATAAGAAAACTATTATTAATGCTTTATCTGATAAGGGATATAATCCTAAGGAGGTTTCTCCTAAAAGTTAGTGTAATTTAATATGTGACTATTTGCCTGTTTAGTCTTTTTTGCTCCCTGAGAAGGAACTTATTATGTTGCTTCTCAGGGAGATTTAGTTTGTTGAGAAATTCAATAACAAGCTTAATTTAAAATTATAAAACAAAGGATAGATATAAAAAAATTACACATACTGTATATAAATTAAAAAATCAAAGGAGTAGCCTAATGAATCAAAATGCAGAATTATTAAATTATATCTATCAAAATTCACAAATGGGAATAGTAACAATAGAACACTTAAAGGAAATATCAGAAGATGATAACTTTAAAAAGCAACTAAATTCTCAAATAGATGAATATAAAGAAATCAATGAAGCCTCAAAAGAAATGTTAAACGAAAATGGATATGATGAAAAAGGTATTGGAAGCTTTGAAAAAATAAGAACATATTTAATGATAAATATGCAAACCCTAGCAGACAAGAGTACATCCCACATAAGTGAAATGCTAATAATAGGAAGTAATATGGGAGTAATAGAAGCTGTAAGAAATATAAAAAAATATCAAAACTCAGAATCAAATATTATAAGTTTAATGAAAAGACTACTAAAATTTGAAGAAAATAACATAGAAAAACTAAAGGAATATATTTAAAAAATGGTTGATGATAACAATAAATCAATTAAACCAGATAAAATATACTACGAGCCAGATATACTAGAATACCAACTTGGAAAACAATTAAAAGAAAAATTTAAAGAATTAACGTGGATTCCAATAAAAAATCACAATAACATCGAAGAATTAAGAAAAAATCCAAACACAGAATTTGCAAAAATGAAAAGGCACATAATAATAGGAACCAGAAAAACACTAAAATATACCCCAAATCATAAAGTCTCAGACTTTTTAGTACCTTACACCTCATCAGGTTGCAGTGCTATGTGTCTTTACTGTTATTTAGTATGTAATTACAATAAATGTTCCTACCTAAGATTATTTGTAAACAGAGAAAAAATGCTAAATAAAATAAAAAAAACAGCCCAAGAATCAGAAAAAGAATTAGTCTTTGAAATAGGCAGTAATAGTGACTTAATATTAGAAAACACTATAACCAACAATCTAATATGGACCATAGAAGAATTTAGTAAAATTGAAAAAGGTTTCCTAACATTTCCAACAAAATTCAACATGATAGATCCCTTACTCACCCTAAACCATAAGGGAAAAATAATAATTCGTGTCAGCGTAAATCCAAACGAAATAATCAAAACAATAGAATATGGAACTTCATCCCTAACAAAGAGAATAGAAGCAATAAACAAACTATGCGAAGCCGGATACAGGGTAGGAATACTAATAGCTCCCATAGTAATGACAGAAAACTGGAAATCACTTTACAAAGAACTAATAGAACAATTAAGCAACGAATTATCAAACAAAGTAAAAAAACAAGCCTTCATAGAAATAATTTTCATGACCTACAGTTACGTTCATCGTGCCATAAACACAGAAGCCTTTCCAAATTCCACAGATCTCTACAATAAATCCATAATGACAGGCCGTGGAAGAGGAAAATACTGCTATAAAGAAAACACAAAAGTAGAAGCAGAAGAATACATTCGAAATATTCTAAAGAAAAATTTAAATGAAGTACCAATTATATATATAGTTTAAAAATCATATATAAATATCTATAATAAATAAAATGAAATTAATTAATTAATTCAATGAATAACCGCTTTGCATCAAAAAGCTACAACTCCATGAGATGCCACTGAAACGTCTTTTAATTATAAATAAATTTTCCAAATTATTATGAGTGTATATATCCAACTGAGCAGACCGGCCGACGAAGCGTTTATGTTTTGTCAAGACTTTGCATAGCAAAGGCTTGTAAAAAACATGCTGAAGGAGGGTAAGGCAAACAGTTGGATATATACACTCATAATAATTTGGAAAATTTATTTATAATTAAAAGACTTTTCAGTGGCATCTCATGGAGCAGAAAGACTAAATATGCAAAGCCACCTGCACCATAAAAAACAAAAACATAACAACAATCTAAAACCCATTAACCCCATGATAAATAAACTTAGTCAAAATATCCGCAATCTCTTCAGAAGACTTAACCATCCCATCCTCAATCCATTTTTGCACAATTCCAATACATCCAAACAAAATAAAAGTATATAAATACTCTTCATTATCTTCAGAAAGACTATATCTTGACTTCCACAAATAAACACATTGCTCTTGAACTAACATCATAATGTGTTTCTTAAAATACATATCCCCCTTATCACTTAGTAAAACTGAACAAATATCCGCATTTAATTTAATATATTCAAAAATAACAACAGTAATTTCAATAGAAGCAGGTTCTAAATCATTAGATTTTGTATCCATTAAATAATTACGAATATCCAAAAGTATTTCATCTTCAGTTTTTTTTAATAGGTCATACTGATCAGTGTAATGCGAATAAAAAGTAGCCCTGTTAATATCTGCATCTTCACATATTTCCTTTATAGAAATTTTAGATATAGGTTTTTGCTTTAGTAAAGCTATAAAGCTGTTTCGAATTACCATTTTAGTATATTTAATACGTCTGTCTGTTTTTTTATTTTCCATCAATATACCCCCAATGATTTATTAATTTTTAGTAAACTCATTAACACTTTTTCAAAAAGTGTTGAATATCTTTCAAATAACAAAAATTTGATTGTTGAATAATATATCTAAAGAAAGTATACTAAGCAAATGAAAGAAAGTCAACACAGTGTTTAAAAGTGGAGGAAAGTAAAATGGATTTAATTACTCAATTAATTACAAAGTACAAAAAAATAATTGTAAGTATTTTTATATCACTTATGATAATTGGTGCTTTATTAATGACTCAGGTAAAGATTAATTATAACTTAACTGATTACCTGCCAAAAGATGCCCAGTCAACAATTGCATTAGATATTATGGAGGAGGAATTTACAGAGGCTATTCCAAATGCAAGAGTTATGATATCGGATGTTAGTATACCAGAAGCATTAAAATTCAAAGATGAAATAAAAAGTATAGAAGGCATTTCATCTGTAATGTGGCTAGATGACATTGTAAACCTAAAAGAGCCTATTGAAATGGCGGATAAAGATACAGTTGAAAGTTATTATAAAGATAATACAGCATTATTTTCAGTATCAATAGATAAAAGTTATGAAATATCTGTTAGCGATAAACTTTATGAATTAGTGGGAGAGAATAATGCATTAGCCGGAGATGCCATTAGTACAGCAGCTGCCCAAAAAATGGCAACAAAAGAATCTCTTGGTGCAATGGTACTTCTTGTTCCTGTAATTATTATAATCCTGGTATTAACATCATCCTCATGGATAGAGCCAATACTTTTTTTAAGTGCCATAGGAGTAGCGGTATTAATTAATATGGGTACAAATGTATTTATGAAAGATGTATCTAATGTAACTCAATCGGTAACTCCTATTTTACAAATGGCAGTTTCTCTTGATTATGCAATATTTTTACTTCATAGCTTTGAGCGAAACAGAAAAAATATATCAAATGCAGAATCTGCAATGAGGGCGGCAATAAAAGAATCATTTCCGGCAATTGCTGCAAGTGCGGCAACAACATTATTTGGATTTTTAGCATTATTATTTATGCGTTTTCAAATAGGCTCAAATATGGGTATTAGTTTAGTTAAAGGAATTATTTTAAGCTATTTGGCAGTTATGGTATTTTTACCAGCTCTTACCTTGTTACTTTATAAATTAATAGATAAGACAAGGCATAAAAAATTTATACCTGAATTTAATAGGCTTGGAAAGGTTTTTGCAACTCTTCGCATTCCTGCTATGATAATAGCATTAGTAGTTGTGATTCCTGCATATTTGGCACAAAGTCAGGCAAACTTCTTTTATGGCACAGGCAGTCCTGATAGTGCAACCCGCATAGGAGCTGACACTATAACTATAAATGAAAAATTTGGACAGCAAACGGCTGTTGTAGCATTAGTACCTAAAGGTGATATTGCAAGAGAATTAGAGCTTTGTAATGAATTAAATGAAATGGAACACATAGATAGTACTATTACATATGTAACAAGCGTTGGTGCTACAATTCCAAGTGAATTTTTAGGAAATGAAATTGTTTCAAATTTTTATTCCGATAAATATACAAGAATTATAATAAACACAGATACAAATGAAGAAGGGGAAGAGGCATTTTTAGCAGTAAAAAATATCAGAGAAAAAATATCAAAATATTATGATACATACTATACTTGTGGGCAAAGTACAAATCTGTATGATATGAAAGATGTAGTTTCCAGTGATAACGCACGTGTGAATCTATTTGCAATTATAGCCATAGCAGTAGTTTTACTTGTAACTTTTAGATCAATTACATTACCTGTAGTTTTACTATTTGTAATTGAAACTGCTATATGGGTCAACTTATCTGTTCCATATTTTCAGGGAAATTCCTTAAGTTATATTGGTTATCTTGTAATAAATACCGTACAATTAGGAGCTACAATTGATTATGCAATATTAATTACCGAAAATTATAGAAAAAATCGAATGGAAATGAATAAAAAGGATGCTATAATAAAAACATTAAATGGCAATTTTATATCAATATTAACATCTGCTTCAATATTATCAGCAGCAGGATTTGGTCTTGCATCTTCATCTTCTAATGTAATTATTATTGTACTTGGAACATTACTTGCAAGAGGAACAATACTTTCACTTTTGATGGTAACATTTGTTCTGCCAGGGCTTTTATTAATATTTGATAAATTAATTGGAATAACAACTATAAGATCTAATTTTTATAAGGAGGCAAAATAATATGAGAAGACGTTTGGTAAGCTATGCTTTAGTAGGTACTCTTACTTTTTCAATAATGTTTTCAAATGTAGGTTCCATTTCAAATGGAATAGATTCAAATGAAGCAGTAACAACACAAGCAGTTGAAAATGCTTTAATATCTTCAAAAGAAGAAGTAATATATTCTACATTACATGCAGATGGAAATATTAAGGAAATTTACTCAGTCAATATTTTTAATGTGTTAGGAAATGGTGAAATAATCGACTTTGGTAATTTTAGTTCAGTAAAGAATCTTACAAATACAAATGAGATTACATATTCAGATGGAAAAGTAGCAGTTAATGCTGACAAGGGAAGGTTTTATTATCAGGGAAATTTAGTAGAAAAAGAATTACCTTGGAATATTTCAATAGTATATATATTAGATGGAAAAGAAATTCCAGGAAATGAACTGGCTGGAAAGAGCGGACATTTGGAAATCTTAATTAAAACAAGTAAAAATGATAAAATATCATCTATATTTTATGATAATTATTTGGTTCAAATTTCTTTTTCAGTAGACTCAGATAAATGTGAAAATATTATTGCAGAAGATGCAACATTTGCCAATGCTGGTAGCATGAAGGTAGTTAATTTTAATTTAATGCCTAAAAAAGATGCAGATATTCATTTTAGTGCAGATGTAACAGACTTTTTAATGAGCGGAATATCTTTTGCCGGAATACCTTTTTCAATGAGTGTAGACACACCAGATTTAGCCGAGATGACGGATGGTTTAACTACTTTATCGGATGCTATTAAAGAGCTTAATGATGGAACCAAAAAGCTTAATACAGGAGCAAAAGAGTTAAGCGATGGAACAAAAGACCTGGGTGATGGAGCTTTAGAATATAAAAATGGTTTTGGTAAGCTGACATCAAATTCAAAGGATTTAGTCAGTGGTTCTAAATCAATTTTATCAGCACTTCAATATATAGAAAGTTCACTCTCAAGTTCAGGTACAAGTGATTTATCAAGCCTTTCAAAGCTTCCGGATGGATTAAAAGAGATTAATACAGGTTTAAGTAAAATATCTAAAGGTATTACTTCACTTAATGATGGATTTTCAAAGGCATATATGGCATTAGATGGAGCGATTGCAACAATTCCAGAACCTACTATATCAGAACAGGATATATATGGTTTAATGGTTAGTAACCCAGAGAATAAGGCACTTAATTCTTTAGTGGAAAATTATAAAGCCGCTCAAACAGTGAAAGCAACATATGAAGCTGTAAAGCAGGCATTTGTGGCAGTTAATAATAACCTTCCAGCATTATCAGCATCAATTGATCAGGTATCAGGAGCATTAAAACAAACGGCAGATCAGATAGGGGAATCCTTAAAGAAAAATGATATATCAAAATCATTAAATGAGCTTTCAAAAGGTCTTAAAGAGCTTTCAAATAATTATGGCAAATTCCATACGGGATTGGTTGAATATACAAATGGTGTAAAAACTTTAGAAAATGGTTATGGAGAGCTTTATACAGGAATTGAAAAATTATCAGAGGGCACTGAAAAATTATCAGATGGTATTACAGAGCTGTCAGACGGAACTAATGAGCTTAATAAAGAAACAACTAAAATGCCAGACGAAATGCAAACAAAGATAGATGAAATGTTAGAAGAGTATACATCTTTGGATTTTGAATTGGAATCCTTTATTTCAAATAAAAATACTGAAGTAGATTCTGTTCAATTTGTAATTCAATCTGAAAGTATCAAAGAAGAAGAGGAGACTGATCTATCAAATAATCATATAGAAAAAGAAACTTTCTGGAGCAGATTAGTTAATTTATTTAGTAGAGAAAATTTGTAGTATATAAAATAAAAATATGATACATGCATAATAAATCCTCATATACTTAGTAATTTTAAAAAAAGTATATGAGGATTTATTAAGTTATGTATCAGCTAAAAAATATATAATATTTATATTTATTCTGAGAATACACTTATGTTTTCTTGAGTTAGTATTTCAGTCATTGAAACAATAGTTTCAAAATGCGTAATTAAGGTTTTTGAAATTTCTGCTGTTTTTTCGTAGGTTTCTCTGGCAAGTTTAATATTGCCTGATGAAACTGCCTGAATAACAATACTTCCATTTTGGTGGAAGGTATTATGATCAGACTCAACCTCATTCCAAATTTTAAGAATTTCAGTATTTTTTGGTTTAATTGAAAAGTAGAAATGGCCAAAGGCACATTTTTTAGGGTTTAATTGTAAAGGTTCCATTTCACCAGTTTCAACAATTCTATTTAGGTTTTCTAACCAAGTCTTATGGGCAGCAACTGCATTTGCGATATTTTGGGAAAATGTATCATTATTAATCATATAAAATGGATCTAATGTCATGTTTCCCATGGCATCGGAAATTTGCTCTAAACTTTCCTCTATTGTAACAACTGGTTTTATAATATCTAAATAGTTTTGACATATATTATTTAGAATATGAGTATCTGTTTCTATTTTTATATTTCCTTGATTTAAATAAGTTATTTGGTTATCTAATTCAGTCATGGAAGTATTGACTTCTTCAGTAGTAGCAGCAACACTTTCTATAGTATCAGAAACTTCTTTAAGTCTGGTTTGGTTAGCTAAATTAATTTCATGAAGTTTGCCAAGATTGTTATTGATTTTCTCTAAAGAATTAGTGGTATGCTCAACGCTGCCTGAACTTTTATGGGAAGCTTCTCCAATGTCGTTTAGGAATTTTGCCATACTTGTTGTAAGTGTTTTGGTTTCCTCAGCTAATTTTCTGATTTCTTCTGCAACTACTGCAAATCCTTTTCCAGCTTCTCCAGCTCTGGCAGCTTCAATTGATGCATTAAGAGCCAATAAATTAGTTTGTCCTGATATGGAATTTATTGAATTTAAAGCACCTTGTATTTCAGATACAATTCCTACTAATGAATTCATGTCTTCTTTCATTTGCTTGGAATCTTTCATGGTGTTTTGTGACATTTCAACAATTCCGATTAAATGCTTTTCACTTTCTTTGATTTCTTCTAAAATATTACCAATATTTCCGGAAGCTTCGATAATTGAATTAGAAAGGCTCTCTTGGGCTCCGGTTACTTCTCTGGAAATTTCAGTAGTTACATTTGTGATTTCTTTAATTTCTGATGTGACTTCTCCTAATTTATTACTAATACTAGTAAGTAGATGGGTTTTGTCTGTTAATTTTAAATCTAATGCACTTACTTGCATAGTGGCATTTAAAGTTTTAGATAAAATATTTTCAAAATCATTTCTTCCCTTATTCAATCTTGAATAAATAGAAATAAGTTCCGTTGGTGCGTTTTCCTGATTAATATTCTTCATTTTTCCTAGTAATTCCAAATGATTAATTTTCTTTTTTCGCAACATGGAAGCCCTCCTTCAAATTTTTAGCTAATTAGAATTTTGATAAAGTAATTATATATTAATTAGGGTTTGTTGTAAAGAGAATTTAAAGGTTTTCTATTAAATGAAAATATTCTTCAATAGCTTGGAATAGAAGTAGATCATTTTAGTTATTGACAAAAACCTAATTCATTTCCGGCTAAGTCTTATTTTAGTGGCTATATGGCAATTATATGAGTTGTCAAAGGTGGTTTTTAATGTTATAATATACCATATTAGGGTTTATTAATATATAGTTCAATAGTGGCAATGCCACCTATTTGCCACCATTCCCAGACAGAAACCAAAGGATTGATAAAGTCTTAAATATTTAATGATGTGAAAAAGGCTAGATTTATTAAATTATCGACAAACTTATCATGTTGAGTGTGTGGTCTTAATGACAAGAATAATGCACACGAATTAAATTTATATGGAGGGGATGATACGTTATCATGATCAATACTTTTTCAGAGGTTAAATTATTTCAAGTAAAACCAGATAAGTTAGAAGAATTTGAAAAATTGGTTGCAATTGCCACAAAAGAGCAAAAACAACAAAATGGTTGTATTGATATTAAATATATGAAAAGGTTTTATATTTTCGATGATATTAAGGGACAGCCAAGAGAACTTACCAAAATCGTTAAATGTGTAAAATATTTTTCTTACTGGGAGTTTGACACCTTAGAAAACTATTCAAATGCAACCCATTGGTTTTTTGATATATATTCAAAAGAAATATTCAAGCTATTAATTATGCCTTTTGATATAAACTGTGGCAATTCAATCCATTAGGTTGCTTATGTAAGCGTATTTTTCGCATCTATTCTATCAACTCACCCTAAAAGATGACATCAATTTCATCAACTCCCTGCATGTTGAGTGTGTGGTGTTGCTCACAAGGAAAGATGGCTGAAAGGCTGATTTACTGGGGTTTTTAGAAGATTGATAAAACGGAAAGGCTGGTTAAAAAACTGGTTCTGCCGTTTTTTTGTTACTCAGAAACATATCTACAGGTATTTTGTCATAGTCAACTCACAGTTCGAAAGTAAATGGGAACATATCCATTGGCGAAGTTGAAAAGCTGTAGTTCTCGGAAATAGGTCAACTGTTTTTCGAACCGTAAAGCCACATTATTGCTGGATCTGAATTGAACTTTTTAATAAACGTGAGTTCGATAAAATAAATAATGAGAACTCTTGATTTCTAAGATTTTTGCAAATGATAGTTGAGGGTTGGTTAATAATTTTTTATAATGGAGCATTGACAATAACCGAATGTTCATTTATAATAGATGCTATTATGAGAATAAAAGACGAAAACAAAAAAGATGCCATTTTTTCAGCAACTATCCGAATGATTAACGAGGTCGGATATGCTAATGTTTCTATGTCCAAAATTGCAAAGGTTGCAGGGGTTTCTGCTTCGACTCTGTATACCTATTATGAAAATAAGGAG
>JAVBPB010000125.1:0-9044 GCA_031549965.1 Mobilisporobacter sp.
CTATGTCAAAGTTTTTATTAAATTTTGTATAATCAAAGAATGCTCTGAAATTTAAGCATCCTAAATTTTCTTTTTCAAATGATATGTAACAGGTGTCTATTTTATTGTTTTCAAGCGGATATTTTCCCATAAAGGCTATGGGGGATATGCAGTTATTTTTTAGATATAATTTTTGATTCCTTAGTTCATAGTTTACTCTTTGGGTTTGAATGGTTAGATTATCTGATATTTTTATTGATAAATCTTTGGTAATTACTTGGTGTTGTGTATTTATTTCTAGTGCATTTATATTTTCTTTATTAATTTTTTTAATATTTCTTATCCAAATAATATATCTATAGTGTTTCAGATCAAACATATTATTAATTATTTCTAAAAATTCTATTGCTTCTTCCATTGTCAATATATTTAATTTTTCTGTTAGAAATAAAAATGAGATGTTTGCTTTAATTGCATTTTTTAGGCTTATAATTTTAGCTCCCGTTTCCTCATAGCTTATGGCATAACAATTTCCTAAACACTCCCCAAAAAGATCATACTTGTATAGGTTTTTATATATTTTTTTAAAGATTCCCATATTGGCTCCTTATATGATATTACTAAGAGGTTCTTTGCAAATATGTGGAATAATTCACTTTGCTAAGACCTCTTAGTTTATTAATCTAATATCTTTGAATACCTAGTGCTCTGTTTACTGAATCAGCTTTACAAAATGCGGCTAATTTAAGGTCATCATTTCTGCTCTTATGAACCCCTAATGTTTTTCTCTCTACATTACTGTAAACAATTCCTCCGCTGTCTCCTGCTTCTGAATCATAAGACGCCCGTGTAAGATTTGTAAATCTTACACCCCCAATATCAATAGTTACGTTTATATCTGCAACTTTTCCACTGGTAATTTTTGTTGTTTTTCCACATTTAAAAACTATTTCCCCAACTATACACAATGCGGTATCCTCTGAAATAGAATTACTGCTTCCTTCAATAACATTAGTTGGTGTGTAACTTGAATCTGTAATTTCCACAAATACTGCATCCACTTCTCCTGCATATACACGTGCTGAGCAAGTACCTATTTTATTTGCACCCTTTAAAACATCTTGATTAAGCTCTACAGCGTGGGCCGCTGTAACAAAACCTTCCTTCGTATCCTTTTTTGCCCTATAGCCAACAGAAGCATAAGCTATATTTGTTTCAATCTCACATCCGGCGTTAATATTTGTTTGTAATTTGTATTCTCCAATAGCTGTTTCAAATTGGATTGCTTCTTCATCTAATATTTGTTTTTTAAAATCGTCTACTTTTTCATTACTGCAATCAGAAAGCCTTACAACTATGCAATTTTTATCATCTTTAATTCCAAATTCTTTAATGTTTAATGTAATATCATTATTATTTTCTAAAACATATTTATTCATTACATTCATTAAATCAGTCAATTTATTATAAGAATATTTACAGTTTTCAAAAATAATATCTTTGGAATCCTTAAGATTCTTCAAATTATCCTTAAAATGTTCTTCTGTCATATAAACAACCAGATTTCCATCACTGTTAATATATGCACCACCATATGTATTTGGATAATTAGGTTTATCCTCAGCCAAATTAACTGATAATGCATTCATAATATTATTATAATTTTCCCTTGCCTTAACTTGATTCTCTAAAAATTCCTTATCATAATCTCCTAAGGCCTTTAATTCCTCTTTACTATAATCCATATAATAATCTCCTCTCAAAAAATTTGTTTATCCTTCTAATCACAAATATAAAATGTTAACGAAGCCGCCAATGAACCCATTTTTCTTTTAGTCACTTCTTCATTCCATCCATCCATAAAATAGCCTATTGTATAATATTTACCTCTTATTAAATTACATCCTTTAAAGGTAACACTTCCTGATGATCTGTTTAATTCATTCCTGGCAATATTTAAAATATTTTCTTTTGCACCTACTCTCCTTCCTTCCCATAAAGCCAACCAATTTAATGTTTTATAAGGAACATATCCTTCAAGTCCATTACACTTTATGCTCACTTGATTTTTTAGAACCATATTAAGCTCAAGATATAAAGAATGCTCTAATGCAACCTCCGAAAATTTTTTTGTTGGGCTTATTATCGCCATTGCACATATATTATTTTCTATTGTTTCTTTTATTGATGCAGATGAATATCCTACCACATATTCATCAACACTAATTCCTTGTTTAGGCGTAAGTACAATTGAACCTCTTACATCATCACTTTCTAAAAGAAATGTTTCTTCTGGTACAGTATCCCAAGGAATCATTTTTTCACTATAATTCCATAAGGATATGTAGTGTTTTTCTGTAAGAGCCTTAGTTTTTTCCAATAGATCATAGTTTAGAACAAAATATTCTCCTTTTACGTCTCCAATTGAAATTTTAATAAACTCCCTGCTTTCCATTGGATTATCCTTTTCATTACTTATTAATTTAACTTCCATAGCTATGTCCTCCTTTAAATTTATTCTTTAATAATACCAATGGTATTAGCTAAAAAACATCGTATATTAAATATCTTATCTATTTTATTTTTATTATTTTTCATATTTTTATCTTATTCTTCATATTTTGATAAACTTGTAATTATTGTATTTAACCTAAAAAAATACTAAATAAATAATAATTTAATTAGCTTATTATTATTTATTTAGTATTTTATAATTATGGTTTGTCTTTACATTAATGGTGCAATTATCTTTAGTACTTCTCGTTTTCCTTTTTCAAATAAGATAATTTCGTGATCATTTTTATTTATTATTGCCTATTCATCTTTTTTTATGGATTCCTCCTAAAGATATTAACCTTGTTTATACTGATTTTTTATGCTACTATATAATTAGAATTTATTAGACTTCATGCCTATTCTAACAAATGTTTTATTGAAAGTCTATTTATATATTCATCTGTTTATGGAATGGTAGAAATGATTTTAAATGTAAATTATTTATGTAGCTTTGAAAGAATAACTTATATTAATTTTGTATAAATATATTTAGAGAGGTGTTTTTATGAATTTAACCCCTGAACAAATTCGAATAATTGAATCCAAACCCAGTGGACATAACTTAATTAAAGGTGTTGCAGGAAGTGGTAAGACAACTGTTGCAATTAGTAAAATACCAAATTTAATTAATCACTATTTAGAAGATGGGCAAAAGGTTTTAATTGTAACCTATAATAAAACTTTAATTCAATATGTTGAACATACTTATAATAAACTTAAACTTAATGATACTATATTTTTTCCAGATAATTCAGGTGAAAGATTAGTTATAAAAACTATGGATCAGATAATTAACAGTATGTATTATAAAATTCAAAGGATAAAAAATAAAATAAACTCAAAAAGATCAATAATTTCTAATTCTAAATCAAGAAAAATACTTGAGCTTGCTATTTGCCAGATCCAGAAAAATTATTCAATGGATTCTATTGTTAATACTAATAATATGGATTTCTTAATTGCGGAATTGGATTTTATTAAGTCATGTAAATACACTGATCGTGAGGTTTATCTAAATGTTGATCGTGTTGGACGGTTTAGTAAAAATGAGGAGAACTCCAAATACATTTTACATAAAAACTCAGCCAGCCGAAATGCTATTTTTGATTTGTTTGAATGTTATGAACGTTTAATTTATAATGAGGGTTTTATAGATTTTAAGACGATGGCTCTTCTTGTGTTGAAAGCTATAAAAAATGAAACTATTAAACCGGATAAGTATACACATATTATTGTTGATGAAAGTCAGGATTTGACAAAGGTTCAACTAGAAATTTTACATGAACTTTATAATAAAGAGCTTTCTAATGGAAGCATTACTTTTATTGCTGACACCGCTCAAAGTATTTATGAGCACTCATGGCTGTCTAATCATAGTTTTAAAAGTATTGGATTTGATATGTCAGGGAGATCTAAGGTTTTATCAAGAAATCACAGAACAACCATGGAGATTGCAATGGCTTCCTATAGTATGCTTGAAAAAGATGAAGAAGTTACTGCAAATGAAAATTATGTTAAACCTCAAGCTATAGAAAAACATGGAGATATGCCATTGTATATGCATTTTTCAAATGAGAAGTCAGAGTTTTCCTATATTGAAAATTTAATTAAAGGGTTATGTAAATCATATTATTTGCATGATATTGCCATATTAGCAAGAACAAAACCTCAGCTTGAACTTCTTCATACTCATTTAATTGAAAATGGCATATCTGCAAATATGTTTAATAAAAATGAACAGTCCTTCGAAGATGACAAGGTTCATTTAATGACTCTGCATTCTATAAAAGGGTTGGAGTTTCCTGTAATTATTATTATGGGTATAAATCAAGGGTATCTGCCTTATGATAATGGAAAAATTAATATTGATGCTCATTATGAATCTATTGAAAGAAAATTATTATATGTTGGTATGACAAGGGCTAAAGAATCCCTTTATCTTACCAGCTCGGTTAAGGAGTCTAAGTTTATACATGAAATTAATCCAGCTTTATTAAGGGATAGTGATACACAATTTTCTCCGTTTAAAAAAATTGGTATTAGTGACTATCTTTTTGTTGAAAAGATCAAAGCTAAAAACCCTAAGAGGGATATATATGGTTATGAAGAAATGGTACGGCAATGGTATATTAATGAGTTAATAACTAAATTATCTTATCCCCTAGAGATTATTGACGTTGAATATGAGGTTCAAAATTATTCCAGATCTGGATTTGTTGATATTGTTGTTTTTGGATTTTTGGATGTAAAGTATCCTATGGCCTTTATTGAAGTTAAAAGGCGTGGGGAAGATCTTAAATTTGCCATGACCCAGCTAGAGCAATATTTAGGCTCTCATCAATCAGTCAAATACGGGGTTGTAACTAATGGCGATGAGATTATTACGGTAGAAAAATTTAAAAATGGATTTAGAAGAGGAGCACAATTACCAAGGTATTTTGTTAATTTAGCCAACCGATATTGTGAGTTTTCTTATTATGACTTAAAAAGTAGAAATGAATATTTAATTAAAGTTAATGAAGAGGATAATGATGAAATTACTATTAAGAATAAAAACAGCGATGGTGCTATTAGCTATAAAAGTCTAGTAGACATTCCTATATACGGTGAGGTTGCTGCCGGATTAATGCAGACTCCTTATGAAGATAATATTGATATCTCGAGAATTCCTTCTGACTTTTTATATGATGAAAAAAATTGTTTTGGTTTAAAGATTACAGGAAATAGTATGATTGAGGCCGGCATCGATGAAGGTGACTATGTTATTATTCATAGGCAAAGTACTGCAAACCGCAGAGATATTGTAATAGCCGGAAGTAAAAAAGACAATGAAGTAACTATTAAGCGTTTGGAGATATCAGGTAATTTAGCTCTGTTATTACCTGAGAATTCAGAGTATGAGCCTATCCCAATACCTATTAATGATTTATTTATTAATGGAATTGTTGTTGGTGTTTTAAAGAAATAAAGTGATTTTATTTCATAAATATATGCTACTGTGAGAGTTCTTACAAATATTAACTAAGGAATGATAAGTTTATTAGTAAGGACTTTTAATTAGCATTGAATTTATTATTAATTATATGATATACTTTGTTCTATAAAAATAAAACGAGGTATCTTTCAATGAATATTAAAGCATTTTTAAGATATGTAGAAATTCAGACAAAGCTTGCAAGCTTAATCCCATTCTTACTTGGCTCAACATATCTTTATTATAAGTTTCATACATTCAATCCAGTAAATTTCCTATTGATGTTTATCTCTCTAATATGCATAGATATGTGTACTACTGGGATAAACAATTATATGGACTATAAAACGGCAATAAAAAAAGATGGCTATGGATATGAAGAACATAATTCAATCGTTAAGTATAATATTAATCCTAAAACAGCTAAACTTGTAATTTACATTTTAATACTAATCTCAATTTTTGCAGGTTTTATACTTTTTATAAAGACTAATATTATTGTATTAATTATTGGCGTAATTTCATTTGCAATAGGTATAAGTTATACCTTTGGCCCTTTGCCAATTTCCCGTACGCCTTTTGGCGAATTAATTTCAGGACTTTCAATGGGATTAATTATTCCTTTTTTAGCAATTTATATCCATGTATTTGACTCATATTTAATATATTCAGTGTTTCAAAATGGTATTTGGACTTTGTCTCTTAATATAAAAGAATTGTTTTATATATTTGTTTTTTCAATTCCATCTATTACCTGTATCTCAAATATTATGCTTGCGAATAACATTTGTGACGTTGAAGAAGATATGGCGAATGGCAGAAATACCCTTCCCATCTGGCTAGGTAGAAAAAAATCATTGATTATTTGGGTTTTTCTTTACGCTGTAAGTTATTGTTCAATTATATTATTAATAATACTAAAAATAGTTCCTGTTATATATGTATTGGCTTTATTATCTGCACCTTTAGTAATTAAGAATGTTAAAATGTTTGTAAAAAGACATGTAAAATCGGAAACATTTACTTTATCTGTGAGGAACTTTGCATTAATTAATGCACTTGATCTTGTTGTGTTAATTTTTATTGCTTTTTTTTAGAGGGAAGGCATTTGATTTTAGGCTTCTATGAATGAGTACTTTACCTATTAGATTTTTTGAGGCAAAGTGCTCATTCAATAATTTTGTTTTAATTTCTTTTATTTATTAAATATTTTCTAGTGACAACTATTGGAAGTAGCTATTTGAAGTAAGCTTGTAGGGTTCGGTTTTCTTGATTCATAAGCCTTTCTAAATATGGTTTATGCCGTAATGTATTGTTTTACTGGGCATTAAAATCCCCTGTAAAAAGTGCGTCAAAACCTCCTTTGTAAATTGTAGTTTCGTATAAATAGCTGTATTCTTCCTCATCTATCTCTCTGATATCATAATTTCCGTAGTCAAAGGATTCAAACACTTTTCCGTCAAAATAAAATTTCTTATTGTCAGCGTAGTAAATATTATTGTCATTGCCGTTTATTTCAAACCCTATGCTAACGCAAACAGAGTTAGATGTGGCAGGGAGGTGGAGATATCCCCATTCAGGCTTGTATGTAAGAAGGATAACCTTATCACTGTCTTTTTGTGTGCCTTGATAATAAATTATATTCCATTCAGACTCCTCCGTGGTAATATTAGTTTCTTGTGGCGGTTGAGTGGTTATTTCTGATGTTATTGTAGTTTCATCATCTTTTGTTTTAAAAAATTCTTCCACACTTTGGAATACTGAAACTATTTGGGTGGATTGAGTTATGGGCTCCTCCAATTGATTTTTTTTATCTAAAAAATGTCCAGAGTCGTTGCATGCTGTGACGACAAAACATACTACAATGATTATTAATAAAATTTTCATATGCACCATCCTCTATAAAATATAAATATGCTGTTTTAAAGTGTTATCCGTGTTTTGTTTAATTTTTATAAAGTATATAGATTGAACCTTTTTAAAAATACACACTGGTTATATTCAAATGGTCTACCGCCTGCCATGTTATCACCTCCAAACTTATTTACATTCTGCTCTGGTTATATTCAAATATTTAGTAGCTAGAATTGTTAGCTACATGATGTTATTTACATTCCACTCTGGTTATATTCAAATCAAATATACCCTTGTCATCCGTTCCGACGTCAATATTTACATTCCACTCTGGTTATATTCAAATGGAGATTTGAAATGACAGGAAAAACGCATGTTACTATATTTACATTCCACTCTGGTTATATTCAAATCTTTCAGGTGATAATGATTATATAAAAATAAACCCAATTTACATTCCACTCTGGTTATATTCAAATAATTTGCAAAATCTTCAATTGCTCTTAGTTCCTGTATTTACATTCCACTCTGGTTATATTCAAATCGAAGAGAAGATTTTTCAGATAGTTTTTCTGCAACATAATTTACATTCCACTCTGGTTATATTCAAATAGAAAGCAAAAGTAATTTATTAACTAATGCATTTAAATTTACATTCCACTCTGGTTATATTCAAATGAGATTGCAGTCATACCATATAACGTAGAGTTCTATTTACATTCCACTCTGGTTACATTCAAATGTAAATATTTTTCTCCTTTTCTTTCACATGAGGAGCATTTACATTCCACTCTGGTTATATTCAAATTCTGTAAAGTGTTTGTAAAAAATTGGATTCTGTCATTTACATTCCACTCTGGTTATATTCAAATGGTAAAATATGGACAAGTGAAAATGTACTTTTCCAGATTTACATTCCACTCTGGTTATATTCAAATGGCAACTTTGAAAAGAAGGCTCAGGCAGATTATAAATTTACATTCCACTCTGGTTATATTCAAATTTAAACGATTTCGATAAACCAAAACAAAACGAAATCAATTTACATTCCACTCTGGTTATATTCAAATTACGAATTGCTATAAATATTTACAAGCTAATTCAATATTTACATTCCACTCTGGTTATATTCAAATCATTGCGACCTGCAATAATTAAGTTTGTGGCTTTCGATTTACATTCCACTCTGGTTATATTCAAATTTTTCACAGCTTCAAACACGAAAGAATGCAGTTACATTTACATTCCACTCTGGTTATATTCAAATCCAATACAAGTTCAATTTGTTTTGTTAATTCGTTATTTACATTCCACTCTGGTTATATTCAAATTAAATAATTAAAAGTAAAAAGTATTTACTTGACTAATTTACATTCCACTCTGGTTATATTCAAATTACAAAGACCATAGTAGAACGCCGGGGTTCAACACATTTACATTCCACTCTGGTTATATTCAAATAGGTGTACCACTAATAAATACTGCATTGTTAGCAAAATTTACATTCCACTCTGGTTATATTCAAATTAATTAATTGTTGCATGTTTATATTGACAGCATAATTTACATTCCACTCTGGTTATATTCAAATCAAAGCTAGATAACGATTCAAAAATCTACATAGCATTTACATTCCACTCTGGTTATATTCAAATAATTCAAAATTATTCTCTGTATATTG
>JAVBPB010000141.1:0-8788 GCA_031549965.1 Mobilisporobacter sp.
TTAAGTGAACTCAAAAATAAGAAATTGAAAGTTATTGAGATAATAATCTTTATATAGCAAAATAAAATACGACTCCAGTTATTTATTTTATTAAAGCTTTCAGAAATTTTGTAGATAAAATCTGAATTTCACGGATTCAGGAATAATTAAAATATTTAGGAGACTATCTATTTTGGTGAATTGATTCACAAAATAGATAGTTGTTTTTAAAACTGTTAGAACATTCTGAATAATCCAATTACTTTTCCAAGGATTGATACTTCGTTAACTATAATAGGATCCATAAAATCATTTTCAGGCTGTAATCTATAAAACCCATCTTCTTTAAAATATCTTTTGACTGTAGCTGATTCATCAATTAACGCAACAACAATATCATTATTATTGGCTGTTACTTGTTTTTGAACGATAATTGAATCACCGTCAAGAATACCAACATTAATCATACTATCACCTTTAACTTTTAATATAAAGGTTTCTGAATTAGGCATAATTTCGGTAGGTATCGGGAAATAACCTTCAATGTTTTCAACAGCTAAAATGGGCTGACCAGCAGTTACCGTACCAATTATTGGAACATTAACCATTTCCCGTCTAAATAAATTAAAACTGTCTTCAAGTATTTCAATTGCACGTGGTTTTGTGGGATCTCTCCTTATGTAGTTGTTTTTTTCTAGTGTTTCAAGGTGTGAGTGAACAGAAGAGGTGGACTTTAAATTAACTGCATCGCATATTTCTCTTACTGCCGGTGGATAACCTTTAGCTAAAATTTCAGACTTAATATAGTCAAGGATTTCTCTTTGCTTGCTGCTTATTTTTCCATAATTCATATTTGGGCCTCCATGTTTGTTTTTATTGGGTGTTAGAAAACGGACAACTTTTAGTATATTATTTTCAAAATATAATTTTTGATATAAAAAGAACAAGTTAATATAACTTAAAAGTAATTATAACACATATGTTCTGAAAATGCAAAAACTAATGTTCGCTTTTTTAAGAAATTTATAAAAATTTAATTTTTAGGAATGATTTATAATTGAAAACAATAGGAGAAATTAAATAATGTTTATAGAAAATAATAGAAAATTAATTGGTGATTTAATAATTAGTGATAAAAATTCATTTGTTGTTACCTATCTTCCTACTTTTATTATACACCATAAATTTTAAATTACAAGTCTGTTTTTTAAACTATCAATATGTTATAGTAGCTAGTATCGTGTTTCATAAATACTAATATTTTTAGCACCTGATATTTGCACCATTGCTACGTTATCGTTAGTCAGTAGAGGAAGCACTACGCCTTGCACTGGCACAAAATTAGGAACTAACTGTATGAGTATTTATGAACTGGTGTACTAAAACTAATCAATATTATTATATTTATGAAGGGATGGGGTATTATGGATAAAATGACAAATAGCAGTGAGGTAAAACATCTGGAATATATACTAGAAACTGCACATGAACAGTTAAAAAAGTCGGAAGAGAGATGCGAAAAAAAAGAGCAGGAAATTCTTGAAGCTAAAAGAGAACAGAGAGAAAATTCAGCAAATCAAATGGGAAATTTATATTCTAATGATGGATTTGAAGAATTGGTAGCACTTAGTCAATACTCTCAGCAGATTTCAATGCAAATAGATGATTATGAAATGGAAGAGCAGAGGATTGAAAAACTTAAGAAAATTATTATCTCTCCTTACTTTGCCAGAATTGATTTTAAATTTAAAGGTGATAAAACCCCGGAGCAAATATATATTGGTCGATTTTCATTAACAGGTGATAAAGCTTATGATATAAAAGTATATGATTGGCGTTCACCTATTGCAAGTGTGTTTTATAGATTTGGAATGGGTGAGGCAGAATATAGTTCTCCTTCAGGCACAATTTATGGAGAGGTTAGTTTAAAGAGGCAATACGAAATCAAGAACAGTAAGCTTGAATATTTTTTTGATTCTGAAATGGAAATTATGGACGAATTTTTAAAACGACTGTTAGCTCAAAACGCATCTAAAGCCATGCATGCTATTGTGGAAACCATTCAGAAAGATCAAGATGTGGTAATCAGAGATTTGACAAGTGATCTTATGATGGTTCAAGGGGTTGCAGGAAGCGGAAAAACATCGGTTGCCCTTCATCGTGCGGCATATTTGATGTATCAGGGATTATCTGGAAAACTTCTTGCAAATAATATCTTGATTATTTCTCCAAACAGTCTGTTTGAGCAGTATATTTCAAGGGTTTTACCAGAACTTGGTGAAGAAAATGTTGTTTCGTATATATTTGAAGATATAATTGAAAATTGTATTAATCCAAAGAAGCTTCAAACTTATAGGGAATTTTTAGAGTTATTAAATGAAAGAAAAGACAAAAACGAATTAATATCCAAAAGTTTCCAATACAAGACTTCTATGGATTTTGTAAATATAATGAAGAAATTTGTAGATGGTAATAAAGATGCAAAAAATGGAAGAGAGCTTTATCAACGATTATTAAGCCGTGAGAATTATAATAACAGCATTTTTGAGTATACTCGTGAAAATATGAGTTCCAGAACATTGTATTATGAAGATGCATTATGTATTTGCTTTTTTCAATTACTTCTAAAGGGAGCAGGAGATGATAGCAAGAGGATCAGACATGTGATAATAGATGAAGTTCAAGATTACACCACTATTCATTTTGAAATATTGAAATTGTTATATGCAGAGGCAAGTTATACTACTTTAGGGGATATAAACCAGTCAATCAGTCGAAAAGTAACCATGGACTTTTATGAGCAAATCAGCCAGATTTTAAATAAATCAAAATCACTTTTGGTGTCCATGAACAAAAGCTTTAGATGTAGCAGACAGATTTTGGAATTTTCCGCAGGTTTTTTGGATAATCCGGCAAGTGTAGAAAGTTTTTGCAGAGATGGTGACGAACCAAAGGTTCATAATGCTAAAACAGTAGAAGAGCTAGATGGTCTTATAGTAAATGAGATTGAAATCTGCCTAGACAAAGAATATGATTCTATTGCGTTAATCTGTGAAAATCAAAAAATTGCCAATGAACTTTATCAACGACTGTCAAAAAAGTTGCCAAAGCAAATAGAAATTTCTGTAGTTTGTGATAGCAATGAAAATACACTGTCAAAAGTATTTACAATTCCGTTGTATATGGCAAAGGGACTGGAATTTGATGGAGTGCTGATAGTCAATATTACTGAAAGACAGCATCTTTATATAGCCTCAACCAGAGCACTTCACAGATTAACTGTATTTAACTGTTTCGATTCTTAAAAAATAAGCTTCATCGGACATTCACTTGATATTTTAAATGACAAAAACAAAAATTCTGCCTTAGCATATATTAAAGGCAGAATTTTTTTATTTAATATAAAGAATAAAAATATATTGACAATCGAACATATGTACGTTATAATAAATATAATAAAACATACGTTTGTTATATTGACTTGATATGGAGGGATTTTATGAAAAATAGGTTTTTAAGAATTATCAGTTTGTTGTCAATTTTATTTATTCTTTTGTCTACTGTAGGAATTATATCCTCAACTGCTATGGCATCGGATATTGAAACCAGATATAAATATATTACCAAAATAGAGGTTAAGTATGGGGATACTTTGTGGGATATTGCCAATGAATATTTAACTGAAGAATATGATGATATCAATGAATATATTAAAGAAATTATGTTCACTAATAATTTAAAAAGCAATAAAATAATTGCTGAACAGATATTAATTATTCCATATTATTCATCAGTGGAAAAATAATTTATTATTATATATTAGGCAATGAAATATAAAAAGGCTTCATCATATATAAGTTTAAATGAAACATTTTATGATGAGCCTTGATATAATTGTTTATTACTATTCATAACTTTGTCATTACTGAAAATAGAAACTATTTTTCTCGTAATACTACTTTATTGGCGGCGCTTCTACGTCTTTGGTCCTCTAATGCAGCATAATGCTTTTTAGTAGTGTTAACATCCTTATGACCAAGGACATCTGCAACAAGATATATATCTCCAGTTTCTCTATATAAGCTAGTACCATAGGTACTTCTTAATTTATGAGGTGTTATATTCTTAAGTTTTGTAATAACACTAGAATACTTCTTAACTAAATTTTCTACGGATCTTACACCCAGTCTTTTATTTTGCATTGAAAGAAATAATGCATTTATATGACCTTCTTCAGGTATAATTTTAATTCTTTCTTCCATGTAGTTAAGTAAGGACTCCCTTACTTCTTCGCCAAAGTATACAACAACTTCTTGTCCACCTTTACGAATAATTTTAATACCATCATTATTAAAGTCTACATCATTTACATCAAGACCAACACACTCAGATACACGAATACCTGTACCAAGTAATAAAGTTAATAAAGCTAAATCTCTAGTTTTAGTCTTAGAATGATATTTTTGTTGGGATTTAGTAAGACTATCACCTGTTTCGACCTCATCAAGCAATTTTGCTACTTCATCAATTTCTAGTCTGATAATTTCTTTTTCATGAAGTTTTGGCATATCAACCAATGCAGGAGGGTTGGTTTCTATTAACTGTTTTTTATAAAAATATTTATAAAAAGTCCTTAGTGAAGCCAATTTTCTCATAATACCCCGTTCATCATTTATATGTTCTTTACCTTCTTTATTATAATATTTAACATAATCTAAATATTCTTCAATATCTAAAGGACTGATTTTATCTAAAACATCAATTTTTAACTCCTTAATCTTAACTTCCTTAAACAAAGGATTATTACTTTTTAAAAATTCAAAGAATATTTTTAAATCATAAGCATAAGCAATACGAGTTTTTGAAGAGGTAGTAGGTTCTAATCCCCTAAAATATTGAGAACAAAAATGTGGTAAGGTAGACAATAGCTCCTTCAATTTTAAAGAATTATCAATATTTACTTTGTCATGATAACTATATTCTTTCATAGTAACAATTCTCCATTTCTATTGATTTTTAATAATTCTTTCTGGCCATCCCTTAATTTTACCATTTAAAATAGCCGTAAACATTCTTTCTTTAGCACCACAATGCTCCTCATTAAGTCTTTTAACAAGTTGCTTAGCATATTCACGCTTAGTATAACCATCTATTGGACAAGGATTCTTTTGAACTGGAAGATTATATAAATTTTTAAATCCAACAATATTACATTCTTCAACAAACATTATAGGTCTTATTACTGTTAAATCCATTCTGTCAAGATAAGTTACAGGAGAAAAGGAGTGAAATCTTCCTTCAAATATTAATGACATTAACATAGTTTCAATAATATCATCCTTATGATGAGCGTAAGCAATTTTATTACACCCAAGCTCTTTAGCTTTTTCATTAAAAGCACCTTTTCTCATTTTAGCACATAATGAACAAGCATTTGTTTCTTTTCTTTTATTAAAAATAATATCTGCAATTTCCGTAGATATTATTTCATAACTAACGTCTAATTCCTTACATAAAGTTTTTATTTCACTTAAATCAAAACCATCAAAGCCTAAACTAACAGATATAGCTACAATTTCAAACTTATTCGGATAAAATCGCCTTAAATTAGCAAGTGCATATAGCATTGTCAAGCTATCCTTACCCCCTGAGATACCAATTGCAATTTTGTCTCCCTCTTGTATCATTTGATATTCATCTACAGCTTTTCTAGTATGGCTTAGTAATTGTTGTAATTTCATTTAAAACGTTCCTTTCACTTGAATTAAATCTGCAATATCATTATAACATGAAAAATTAAAAAGTATAGTACTTTTTGTCATTAATGCCAAGGAATAGTAACACCTTTATCTTTACAAAATATTTTCAGAAATGTTTTAAATTGACATAATTCTACCACAATTTATTTATAAAATATGATTATTGAAAACGGTTTGTAATATAAAAGAATATTAAGAAAGGAGAAGTATTAATTAGCCAAAAAAACATAAAATTTATAAAAGGGTGATAAAGTGAAAAGATTTTTAAAGATATTTATATTAGTAACTTCAATAATCATAATGCCGTTAATGACAGTAAACGCAGCATCCAGTATTAAAATATCATATAATAATAAATCATATAATTATACTGACAAACAAATTAAGGTTGTTTTTAATGGAAAAAGTATTAATATTTCTGGTACTCCAGGAATATTATTATCTCAGACAGCTCTTGTACCTTATGAAGAAGTATTTAAAAATTCTTCACTGGGAGCAGCATGTAAGTTATCAAATAATACACTTACAATTGCTAAAGGTTCAAAGAACATAAAGTTAACCGTAAACAGTAAAACAGCTTATATCAATGGTAAAAAAACAACTTTAAGTGTCGCACCAACAAAAGTAACTTATAAATCTAATAATAAGTCTAAAATTTTAGTTCCGGCAAGAGCGGTTACAGAAGCTTTAGGATATAAATATGTGTGGAACAGTTCTACTGCAACAAGCACAATTTCAAAACCATTAGATATTAAATATGATGGTAAATGGTATTCTTACACAAGTACACAAGGTAAGGTTACAGTAGATGGCAAGGAAATTAATGTATCTGGTATGCCAAGCGTGATAATGAATAATACCGCATTAGTACAAGCAAAAGCAGTATTTGCCAATTCTTCAATAAAAGCCACATATAAGTACGACAGCAAAACTAAAATTTTAACAATGACAAAAGGAAGTAACACTGTTAAAATCACAATAAACAGTAAAACCGCATATGTAAACAATAAGAAAACTACAATGACTACAGCAGCCAAAGAAATTACCAATAAAGCCAATGGCAATACATATATTATGGTGCCGGGTCAATTTGTAGCTAATGCACTTGGATATAATTATACATGGAGTAATAGCACATTAACATCTACCATTACAACAAAAAAACAAACTAATGTTACTAAACCAGTTGATAATATAGTGAAAAATGAAGTGGAATACAAAGAGTTTTTCAATTGGGAAATCCACAATGATTATTTTGAAAACTATGATTCCATTGCTAAATTGTCAGACAGTATTACTATAACATCTAATAAGACAACTTCATCTAATTTAGCTATTGAAGATACAACTAACTATGATACTACATCAGATAATATGATTACTAGTAATATTAACAGTATATATTCAATTGTTAAAGAAGAAATATTAGATGGCACAGAAGTGTATAGAATATATTCTGATACTCCTATGACATCAATTACTGCAACAAATGAAAAAAGTAATTCATTAATATTTGATGTAGCTAATTCAACAGTATTAAGTGAACAGATATATTCATATGAAACAGGTATTGTAAATCAAATCACAGCCTCTAATGATTATGAAATGCAATCCTCAAATTTTGAATTTTCATTAAATACAAGCAAGGTAAAATATAAAGCAGTCTTAACAGAAAATAATTGTGTACTAGAAATTACTATTTATAATAATTACATTAATTCTATATCTGCCGGAAATGCAGTTGATGGAGAATATATTACAATAGATGGAATAATTACTCCAGATACAGAAATCACGGAAGACGAAGAAAATATTTATGTTGAGATTCCATATACAATTAATGGTGTTGGAGAACAAAATGCAATAATATCTGACTCACAATGTATTAAGGCTGTACTTAGTTCTAGTCCAATTACTAATTCAACATTAATTGTAATTACTAAAACAGCCAATGCAGAGTATTTTGTTTCTCAAAACTCTACAAGTGTTACTATAAAATTAATTGATAAAAATAGTATGGATTATTCGATTAGTTTTCTTAAACCTGATGGTATAGACTATTCATCAATAACTACTAATGATTTATATTTGAATAAAAAATATGTAATAACTATACCAGGTGATTATGTCGATTTTTATCATCAAAATCCTATTCAATATGTAAGGTCAAGTTTAAAAAGTATTGAAGTTAAACTAAATTCTAGTGGCAACACTGAAATAATTATTTACACAGATGCAGTTAAGGGATTTATTGTTAATGAACTTTCAGATGTATTTACAGTAAAAATTGGCACACCAAAGGAAATATACAAAAATATTGTGGTACTTGATCCAGGTCATGGAGGTACTGATCCAGGAGCTATGTATTCAGGTGTTAATGAAAAGGATCTAAACTTTAAAGTGCTTTATACTTACGCTAAAAGTTATTTTGATCAAAATCCTAATATAAAAGTATACTACATTAGAACATCAGATGTATTTTACACATTAAGTGAGCGTGCTGCATTTGCAAAAACTGTTGAAGCTGATTTGTTTATAAGTTTACATAATAATGCGGCAGCAGCAAGTGCAGAAGGTACAGAAGTTTATTATTCTACAGATAATAATAAAACCTTAAGTAATGGTTTAAACAGTAAAGCATTAGCTCAAATTTTTTCAGATAATCTGGCTTCAACTATTGGTACTAAAAATAGAGGGGTAAGAACAGCTGGATTTGCGGTTACAAAAAACAATACGGTACCAGCCATATTAATAGAATTAGCATTTATGACAAATAGCTCAGATATGAAAAAACTTAAAAATGAAGAATTTCTTAAGAAGAGTGCTAAGGCCATCTATGACACTACCGTAAAGGTATTTGAACAATATCCAACAGGAAGATAATAAAATCAATAGATAGGATGGGGTAAAACTCATCCTATTTTATTATGAAAGGATAAGCTATGAATAAAAAATATATAAAAGTTTTTCTTGTTTTTTTAATAGGTATTTTAATTGTACAAGGAGGTACAATATACGCTGCAACAAAAGACACAAAAAAACCAACTATA
>JAVBPB010000040.1:0-30241 GCA_031549965.1 Mobilisporobacter sp.
AGCATGTTTTTTACAAGCCTTTGCAAGCAAAGTCTTGACAAAACATAAACGCTTCGTCGGCCGGTCTGCACAATTGGATATATATACACTCATATTCATTTGAAAAATTAATTTACCGTGTTGAAAGGACTTTTTCAGTGATCTCAGCGGGCTACGCCGAGGCTTTTTGGCATATGCTATCTGGAAAATAGACCAGAATTTTTGCATAAGAAATTACAAAACGGGGTACTAGTATCTGACGTACATCCCAAACAATTTATTTTTTTATAATGAATATCCATATTAAATTTATTATTTAAATTTTGAGCTTTAATTTTACGAAGTTCATCATCATCAGTAAGAGTAGCCTTTAATATATCACAATTTAAGCAGTTGCACCCACATCTGCCCAAAAATACATTTTTTATTAACCCCATTGTAACCATATCATATAAAAAATTAAAAATCACATTAATTGAATCCATACATATTTCACCTACCTTATAAATTACTTTAGAAATAAAATGACTTATTTTTATTTTCAAAGTAATTATACCGTATTATTCCATTAATGTCTTGATTTAGATTCTGAATTTTAGTCTTAGCTTATACAAAGATTATATTTAATGCACAATTAATCCGATACAAAGCTCTATAAAGTTCTTTGTGATATAAGAATTTTCACATATGAATCAAGCAACTTAAACAACCATGTATCCAAATGAGAAAACTTAAAACCAATTGTTTCTGATTTACATAAATTCATACTATATTCTGGTGTTCCATTATATGGACCAATACTGCCATCATTAGAAAGAATCGCTTTTATACCAGTTTTGTTTTCAATATAATTAATTATATGAAGCAGTGAGGCACTTCCATAACTTGCTGCATTTATACAACCACTAAAATCCTTATCAGAGATCCATGCAAGAAATTTACCAGCTTCTCTTGACTGAATAAATGCCATTTTTTCAGTCAAATTATCTATGTATATAGGCTTAGATTTTATAATATGCTCTACATAAAAATAGAGCCGTTTTGTGTAATCATCTTCGCCTATTACATATGGAAATCTCACTGCTACAGCAGGAAAATTGGAATAAGTTTGAAATAATGCACATTCCGCCTGACGTTTTATTTCGTCATATGGAAAATCATTTCGTGAACACCATTTTAGTGGATAAAGGTTAGGTTTAAAGTCCTCTTCTGATAACTGATTTTTAATTTCTGGGTATACAGACAAAGTGGATATTTGAATATATCGTTTGCATTTTAATACATCAAGCAGATATTTTATATCATTAGAAGAATAAGCCAGACTATCATATACTACATCAAAATATCTGCCGTTTAAAGCATTATATATACTTTCTGGATTTGTACGCTCAAAAACAATTCTGCCTACATTTCTGCCAAAGCCATCTAAAGTTTGACCTCTTGTAGCAATTGTTACTTTATGACCAGCAGATAATAAACTCTTAACCAAATGAACACCAATATACCTAGTTCCACCAATAACTAAAATATTCATAATATCTCCTTCCTGTTATATCATTGTAATGGCTCTATTCACACCAAACAACAATTTCGTAAGGAGTTGTTTGAGCCGGTATGCTCCTTGTAGCTGGTCCAAAAATTACAATTAGATTTCGGTTCATGAGGTTTCCATAAAATGGCTGCTCATTTTTCAACAATCTTTGTGTATTTGGACCTATATTTAGCTTTAGTAGTCCATCACTGCTTATTAATTTTTCATTAAAATAGTCTACTTTAACATTTTGGTATGGATTATCCTTTACAATAATAAGTGCCTCATATTGAGGCGGATAAATAAGGGGCACTGGAGCATTTTTATCATAATAGCCAGTTATAAAATCTCCAACAAGTATTATTGAAGGGTTCACAAAATAAGTATTAGGCGAAATAATAAAATTTATAATACCACCACTTCCATTATCAACAGACACTATTTTATAGCACCCTGCTCCCTCATCATTATTTCCTATTGGGAAGTCACTCATAGCCCTAATAATTCCATAAAAAGAATTAAAATATACCATCTATTTCAACTCCGAAATACTTTTCTATTATTATATGTCGCTTGAAAACTTTTGTTATTATATATTATTTGTATTCTTTATTAAAAATCCCTCAAAAGTTAAATATCTTAAACAGTAACATCATATGCTTTTTTCCATATGCTTTTTTCCATATGCCTCAATCCATTTTTCTTTCATCAACAACTGAGTTTCAATATGATAAAAGCCTTCACCATTAACAAGTGTACGCAAATATGCTAAAAAAATCAACCTACTGTGACGCTCATAAAATATTGCATAATTCCAGACATTAATTTTGCAAAACATACCCAGGATTTAGAATGAATATAATATTATCTGATAGCACTTTTTATTGCCTTATCTTAACTTGATATTCACAGGTAAACCAACCCTCATAAAAAACCTTGCGAAAGCTTGGGATAAATGCTCTCTGTACGGTGGGCATAGTCTTAATCTTATATTATTATTTAGTGCAGTCTTTTTAACAATTCCAATAGGTAGAGTATAAATGCTTTTGAAGTCTACTATGTAGTAATCTTGTGAAAAGTCATCACTATTAAAGTTATTAATTATGTGCAATGAGTTCTGTTGTCCTTTGCATATGCTATCTAAAATGCCATCAATCTGTTTCTTTGTTTTACCTTCTGCTAGTTGCTGTGCTTCAAAATCTGACTTTGAAAATAATGCACAGATAACAATGTTTTTAGCTTTATTGTTTGCTATATCACAAGCTTGTGTCATTACTATCCCATCAACAAAAATAATTTTTGATTGCATGATGTCTTCGTTTATCTCACTTGTTTCTAGCAATTCTGTAACAGGGCATCCCTTTATTATATCTCCTTGTGTTATATCTTCAGAATTTTGAAGTAGCTCATACCATTTATAGTCCATATGTTATACCTCATCTTCATAAATGTCTTCGAATTCAAAACTTGGTACATATTTCTCTCTACCAATAACTTTCAACGTAATTATTTTTTCTGGATGTTCAGCTTTTAATTCAATCTGTTCAATAACAGTATCATCAAAATTGCTTTCTCGAAAAAAAGTCAATGTAGATTCACTATTTGTAAAGTTTGAAGGTATTCCCAAAAAACTATTATTTTCATCTGAAAATGTAGAATTACAAGTTTTTGAATAAGATTTTAAAAATGGATTGTTGTTTATAGTCATTGATTTCTGACAACCTAATGACGATGATAGAAAAAATGAAGATGATAAAAAAAATGCCAAAGCGACCACCCCTATATTTACACCAGAAACAGATGTTTCTTTTGTAGTATATTCTTCATCACTATTATATGTCACTACACCTTTCATATTTATACCTCCATTTTAGAAAAAACATCCTTAACTTTATCAAAAATAGCTTTTTTTTCAACCATAATTTCTTCAATTTGGTTCAACTTACCACTTTTAATAAAAGTATATCTATTATTGATATCTAAAGAAAAATTCACACCCTCCAGAACAACCTCCCCTTGTGGAATGCTTACCAGATTAGATATATTATTTATTGTTCCTTTGTATTGTGTAAAATTTGAAAATTGTTTATTAACAAAATACTTATCGTCTTCAATTGTAGCTACTCGCTGAAATATTTCGTAAATATTATCAATAGAGCTTACACCATTAACTAAACTCTTCATATATTCTATAGATGTAAAATTTTTAGTATCAATTAATACATTGTTTGTTACACCAAAGTAATAATACTGTTTTACATTCATTTTTTTTAGAAGCTCATAAACCAACATAAAACGTTCATTTACATATTCTTCACATAACAAATAGTCATTTACAAATCCTCCATCAAAATTAACTGAAAAATCTACAGAAATCTGTGAAAAATGTATTTGACTATGCCCGTTTTTAGAAGCGAATATAATTCTAGGTGCTTCTGCAACAAAGTCATCAGGAATGGGTGTCGTTATTGGAGGGAGATATTTTTCCTGTAAAAAGTCTTCTATCATATTAGACTCTCTTCTTATTTTCATAATAGGTTCAAATTTAAAAGAAAATTGAGATTGAATATGTTCCATTGTAGCAACTCCTTCCTTAAGTTCCTTATTTATATATTATTATATCCATTATATCATATTTATTTATGAAAGTAATTAAAAACTTTAAAATCAACCTTAAATATTAAGCTTTTCAATAACCAAATTTGAATACTGCATTTACATTTACATAACCACTTTCTTGAATATAGATAGTCTCTACCTTACTAATAATCCATTGCTAATGAGCCAGTTAATAGAATCCTCTGCGTCGCTAAGACTATTGGTTTCTATACCCAAATTTAATTAGGTGCATATTCATCTTACGCTATGCAAATATTCTCAAAATTTATATTACCCTTTGTAAATCCTAGATGTTCATCTTTTTGTCCGTTATTATTATGTAGATGGACAAATCCCATTTGAGCATTTAGCTGTTTTATCCCTTCCAAAACCTGAGTTTTTGAATGGCAATTTGCATGACCGACATCAAGACATATATTTAACCTTTTATCATTAACTTCTGATATTAAGTCAGGTGTGTGTTCCAACTGGTTTTCAAGGTGGAATACTGTCTCATAAGATGCTTTTCTTGTCACTTGCATCACTTATGATACGGCTCATTAGAAATAATCCTAAACCCTCTATAAACCTGTTCCAATAAAATAACCCTCATCATTTGATGAGGAAATGTCATCTTAGAAAAACTAATCCTTTCATCTGCCCTGTCAAGCACCTCTTTACTAAGTCCAATAGACCCCCCAATAACAAACGTAATATGGCTTTTTCCATTAACCCCAAGCATCTCAATCTTATTGGCCAATTCCTCAGAAGACAGCATACGCCCTTCAATCTCAAGAGCAATAACATAAGCATCATCCTTAATGCAATTCAAAATCCGCTTCCCCTCTTTATTCCTAACCAAAATCTCCTCCGCCTCACTAGCCTTATCCACTGTCTTCTCATCACCAACTTCAACAATATCCAACTTACAATATTTCCCAAGCCTTTTCACATATTCCATAACAGCCATGGTAAAATACTTCTCTTTAATCTTCCCAACACATAAAATAGTAATTTTCATATCCAACACCTTTAACTAAATTTAATAATACACATAAACAAAACAAAAATAAAACAATATAATATAATTCCCCAAACTTTTCCCCAAAATCTCATGAAATAATCACACTTATAACTCCAATTCCTTCATTACCAAAATCTTCACATCCCATAACCTACAAGAATATTCTGGCCAATATTATATTTTAAACTTATTTATGCCATGGAAAGGAGACCCAGAAAAAATGGGAGGCTTTCCTCCCATTTTTTCCGTATTAAGGGGCTCCTTGGAATGTTTGGCATAACTAAGTTTAAAATATAATATTGGTCAGAATATTCCACACAGCGTAAAGGCAACGCACCACCACCCTGAGGGAACCTCAAAAATCACCTATTATACTCATAAAGCAACCCATTTTGAACAACCTTAATCCTCTTCCCCTTAAACCCCCTCTTCCTAAGTTCCCTTTGAAAATTAAACAGCATAAACCCATGAAAAACAATTAAAACATTCTCCTTCTCCCAATCAATACTATCTAAAAATTTATGTATTCTTCTTCTGGTTCCTTCAATAGTTTCCGGCTGACTCTTTGATCTAAAAAACCAAGCCAATCTCCCACAAACATGCCACAGAGCAAATGGTAGCTTAATTCTTTCAGTATTAATAAATGGCATATTATCCACTTCCCTAAGTAATTTATCAATATGCAAATGCCCGCTATAAACATTTTTAGCTGTTGTAATAGCTCTTGGCAGATCACTTACATAGCATATATCCCATTGTATTCCATACATCTCCACATGATTTTTAATTACTCCAGAAACCTCATACTTTTTTGACCACTCCCTAAATTCTTTGGAAGTCATATATTTTTTATGAGGACAATCTACCTTAAAGTGTCTTAATAGTCCGATTTTCATTTTGTACTCCTTTTTTGAAATGCTCTAAATATTGTATCCATAATTAAAATTGCAATGGCAATAACTCCCGCAATTTGTAAAGTATAAATTAAATACTCACTAGCCATTTTATAATCATTAGTAATCATACTATAAACAGTTCTATACATACCAGTACCAGGAACAAGGGGGGTTATTCCTGAAATCAAAAAAACTGTAACAGGTGTCTTAAAAATTCTGGCAAAGGTATGAGAAAGCAATGATATTACTATTGCAGCACAAAAGCTTGCAAACAAAATGGTTGTATTCATTTTAACACAAATCAAATAAATACTCCACCCTATAGCACCAACAATTCCTGTAAAAAATAAAAATTTTTTTGGAACGCTCATAACAACTGCCAAAGAAACTACCGCAAAAAATGCACCAAGTATTTGAAAAATCATAAAATAAATCCTCCTTCAAATATTTGATTATAAACATTTGTAAAAACCGATAATCCCACTCCAATACCTACCCCAATTGAAAGTGCAACTACAATAGCTTCCATCCCTCTTGAAACACCTGACATGTAATCCCCCTGCAAGGTATCTCTGATTGCATTAGTAAATGCAACTCCGGGCAATAATGGCATAATAGACCCAATTATAATTGAGTCTCTGCTTACATTATCCCCTAAAACATTCCATAAGATCATTGTAAAAATTGCAATTAAAAATGCTCCAAACATGTCCGATATAAATTTTCTTGAATTTATTTTTTTAAATAGTACACCTTGCAATAATATTATAACTCCGATAAAACCCGAACAAACACAATCCAATAAATTTCCTCCAAGTAAAGCACAAAAAAATGAAGATGTTCCAATTGTGCATATTGTTGGAATTATTCCCTTATAAATTCTTTCATGTTTTATATTCTTTAGTTCTTTATAAGCATCATAAAGCTCTAATTCGCCTTTGCATAATTTTCTCGAAATATCATTTACTCTGGCAATTCTGGAAAGATTTATATTTCTATGATTAACTCTTTTAACCAAAGTAATGGCTTCTATTGTAGAATCATCAATACTTGTAATAATACCTGTTCCTGCCACAAAAGATTCCGTTCTTTCCAGATTAGATAATGATAAGATTCTGCTGATTGTATCCTCAACCCTATAAGTTTCTGCCCCGCTTCTAAGCATTATTTCCCCTGCTAAAAGTGCTGTATCAGCAATTAATTTATAGTTCATATTACCACCTTAATAGTACTCCTTTGTTCTATGTATCTAATGATAAACTTACCAATAAAGCTTTATCTATTTTTCTTAAAATATCAGTATCAAGATGACAAACCTTTTCTTTTAGTCTTGTTTTGTCAATAGTTCTGACTTGTTCTAAAAGTATAACTGAATCTTTTACAACTGCATATTTATTTGAATTAAGCTCTACATGGGTAGGAAGCTTTGCCTTGTTCATCTTCGACGTAATTGCCGCACATATAACAGTAGGACTATGTTTATTTCCTGTATCATTTTGAATTATTAAAACTGGTCTTACACCGCCTTGTTCTGAGCCAATAACCGGTCTAAGATCTGCGTAAAAAATATCGCCTCTTTTTATATTCACTTTACTCACACTCCATATTAGGTTCTAGTTTTATTATTACCAGTTTCCTCTTGAGTATACTGTAAAGTAAAAAATAAATTTATGGTTGCATCCTAATAAAAGTAGTCAATAGTTTCAATTATTTCACCATCTTTATAGTAAACTCTTGGAATTCTTTTTCCCAGCCCACATACAAATTCATAGTTAAATGACTTAACTAAATTTGACAATTCTTCAACAGATATACTTTCATCTCCATCACTTCCAACCAAGGTTACAAGATCACCTTTTTTTATATCAGAAATTTCAGATACATCCACCATAAATTGATCCATACAAATTCTTCCTATAATAGGAGCAGATTTTCCATTAATGAGGACTCTTCCTATTGATGATAGATTTCTTGGATAGCCATCTCCATAACCTAATGAAATAGTTGCAACAACTGTTTCTTTTTTAGTTACATAAGTGCTAGAGTATCCAATCAGTGTATCTTTTGGAACAGTTTTAACATATATCACATAACTTTTAAGAGACAAAGAAGGTTTTAATTTTAAAATATCCTTTCTTACTTCATCTGATGGGTACAAGCCATAAAGTGATATCCCCATTCTAACCATGTCAAAATTTGCATGAGGAAGCTCTATAATTCCTGCACTGTTGGATGCATGTTTAATTGGGATTTCAATATTTTCATCCTTTAATTTCTGTATAAATTTTGTAAATTTATCTATTTGCTTATTAACAGAACCTTTATCTGTCATATCTGCACAAGCAAAATGTGTAAATATACCTTCAACTATGATATTAGGAAGGTGCCTTATCTTTTTTATTATTTCTATTGTATCTTCATTATCAAAAAAACCAATTCTATTCATTCCTGTATCAATTTTTATATGTAGTTTTGCTTCTTTTCCCAAGTCCATTGCTTTTTTTGATATGCTTTGTGCCATATCAAAGTCATAAATGGTTTGTGATATGTTATTGTTTATTAATTGCTCATATTGATTATGTGATGTAAATCCTAAAATGAGAATTGGTATTTGAATTCCTGATGTTCTAAGTAATACAGCTTCCTCTAGTTGTGCTACTCCAAAATAGTCTACTTTCTCTTGCAGGGTTTTTGCTATTGGTATTGCACCGTGACCGTATCCGTCTGCTTTTATTACTGCCATTATTTTAGTGTTTGGGGTTAAATAGGCTCTTGCCTCGTTGAGGTTGTGGCAAATGGCATTTAGGTCTATATCAATATATGCCCTATAATATTTTTTCATTTCTAAAACCTCCAAATTTATGTTTTGTTGAGTCATGATTAGCTTGTGGTTGTCTCATTTGGGAAAGGGTCTATGGCTAGGATTAGTAATTGTTTTGCGAAATCATTGGTACTTAGGCCTGGACCTATTATTACTGCGTTTGCTTTTTTTATTGATTGTTTTACTGATAAAATGTCTATTTGGTTGTTTTCAAAGGTTTGAAGGATGGCTTCTGGCAGTTGTTGCTGGATTATTGTGCGGTTTACCAGGCGGTTATTATTTTTACTAAACCGCAACCTGTCATTAGTGCAGCTTTGGCAGATAGGTAACAGGCACCGCTCATGTTATTTGAACCAGCTATTATTAGTACATTGCCGTAGGTTCCCTTGTTTGAATAATCTTTTCTTTTTGGTATTAGGTTTAGATCTTCTGGTGTGTAGGTGAAGGTGTTAAAAGGAGCTTTTTTAAGAATTTTTTTTGGGAATCCTATGTCTTCAATGATTATTTTTCCGGCATTTGAGATGCCTGGAAATAGAGTTAGGCCAATTTTTTCGTAGCCGAAAGTTATTGTGTAGTCGGCAATTATTGCGTAATTCATGATTTTTCCTGAATCTGCACATATGCCTGAGGGTATGTCTACTGAGTATACTGTATTTTCGCTTTCGTTTATCTGATTTATTATTTCTGCAAATTTGCCTTCTACATTTCTTGTTAGTCCTATTCCAAATATGCCGTCAATAATTATATTATATTCTTTAATGTTTGTGTTGATTAATATGGAAAGTTCCATTTTTTTTGCAATTTCCAATTGGATCTTTGATTCATTGGATAAACTGTTTTCATCTCCTAAGAGTAAAATATCTGTTTTATATCCCATATCAGTTAAAATTCTAGCAGTGGCTATGGCATCTCCCCCGTTGTTCCCCATGCCACACACTGCTAGAATTTTATCTTTACTATTTATATTTTTTAATATAACTTTGGCTACTGATAAAGATGCCCTTTCCATAAGAACTAATGCAGGGATTTTGAAATTGTCTATTGAAATTCTATCTATTTCTTTCATTCCTTTTGAGTCTAATAAGTATCTCATATTTCTTAATCACCCTCTCCTACTGCAAATGCACAAACATATTCGCTGGTATTGGATATGGAAATAAATATACTGATAATATGTAAGCTATCCGAAAGTTCTTTTGCCCTTCCATGTAGTACAACATATGGTTTTCCACTGTCTTGTCTAAGTACTTCTATATCTATTGGTCTGACCTTTGAAAAGCCTGTACCAAAAACTTTTGATACAGCTTCTTTAACAGCAAAATTACTTGCCGCTTTTTTAGAATCAGATTTTATTAATTCAATCTCTTTTGCTGTAAATACTTTTTTTAGAAAAGCTTCTTTTTCACATGCTTTTACAACCCGTTCAATTTCTATTATGTCATTACCTATTCCTTTAATCATATAAACTCCATCAATCGTTAATATTAAACTTTTCATCCAATATCTGTACTACATCCGGTCCTAGTAGATTATGAATGTAAGAATATATTTCATCGTTTTTAATTTCCATTTCCTGTTTTATAAGTATTCTATCTTTTAATTCAAATCTGACTTTTTCAATCCATTCCCCTAGCTCTTTAATCTGTTCTGAATTTCTACTTAATTTTTCGTAGCAGATAGTCATACTTGCAATCATAAGTTCTTCATTTGATTCCTTTATTTTACTTGGAATATCATCTAATTCAGCTTCATTGTTTTTTAATTTCTCATTAATTTCTTTTATAAGTCTCTGACTTTGGTCTAACTTTTTCTTCTTTATACTACTTCCGTTTTCTAATGTAGCTTCCATATTGTTCATAATTTCACTCATCAGCCTTGCTTTTAAGTTTTTTAAATCCTTCATTTCATTAGTTAAGTGGCCCTGACGTTTCACTAAATAATTGACTTGTTCTTCAAGGGTTTTAATCTGACTGGATTTTTCAAAATCAGGAAACAAATCATGCCATCGTTTATCCAGTGTTAAAATGGGAATCCTTTTGTTTCTTAGTTCATCCCGTAAATTAATCTGAGTTTTTTTTGCCATATCGTAACACCAATCTTTCTTGTACCTAAAGAATTATTTATCTGTAGAATTTTGTTCAATGGTATTTAATGTATATGAAAGCCTCATTAAGCTTTCTGCAAGATGAACATTTTCAACAATTACATCTTTAGGTAAATTTAAATCTATTGGTGCAAAATTCCAGAAAGCTTTCACACCCCATTTTACTAAATCTGCTGCAACTTTTGGTGCTTTAACTTTGGGTAATGTCAAAGCTGCTATATGAATTTCATTATTCTTTACAAATTCTTCCATCTCATCTACCAGCTTAATTTCAATGCCTCTGACTGACAGTCCTACCAATCTGGTATTGGTATCAAATATTGCTTTAGTTTCAAATCCAATTCTATCAAAATCTGAATAGTTTGCAAGTGCCTGACCTAAATTACCTGCTCCAACAATAATTATATTATATTTTTTATTTAAGCCTATAATTTTTCCTATTTCTGTATATAAATACTCCACATTATATCCATATCCTTGCTGACCAAATCCTCCAAAGTTATTTAAATCCTGTCGGATTTGTGAAGCTGTTACATTCATTTTTATGCTAAGTTCTCTTGAAGAAATCCTGACAACATCATTTTCAAGAAGTTCTCCTAAATATCTGTAATATCTTGGTAATCTTTTAATTACTGCCGAAGAAATTTGCTTTGAATACACCGTTATGCCTCCTTATTTTGTCAAGTTTTGTAATTGATATCCTACTCTTTATACTTTTGTAGTGTTAATCAATTACCCATCAAATGCCATATAACTATAATTATATATAATTGTTAATGTTAAGTCAATGTTTTTTAGTTGTATATGATTTTTAAATATGTTACAATCAGGGGGGTTGGATTTTTGGTTTTTGAGGCAAAGTGTCTACCCCGCAACAACACACCCTTATATAAAGGAGATACCAAATGGAAATAGAAAGAAAATTTAAAATAAAAAAGCTTCCTGAATTATCAGGATATGTTTGCAATCATATAGAACAAGGTTATCTAAATAAAACTCCAGTAGTTAGAATTCGTCAAAGAAACCAAGACTATATACTTACCTATAAGTCAAGGATAGGGCATAATAATGATGAAATTGCTATTTGTGATGAAGTTGAGCTTCCACTTACTAAAGAGTCTTATTTACATCTTAGGAGTAAGGTTGATGATAATGTTATTACGAAAAAAAGGTATTTGATACCTCTTTATGATGGTTTGGTGGCAGAACTTGATATTTTTGAAGGGAAGCTAGCTGGACTTTGTGTTGTTGAGGTTGAATTTGGTTCAGAGGAGGAGGCAAAGGGGTTTGTTTTGCCTGATTGGTTTGGGGAAGATGTTTCTTCTCAAA
This sequence comes from Mobilisporobacter sp., assembly GCA_031549965.1. Classification (GTDB taxonomy): domain Bacteria; phylum Bacillota; class Clostridia; order Lachnospirales; family Lachnospiraceae; genus JAVBPB01. The sequence continues at coordinate 12,283 of JAVBPB010000040.1, forward strand.
AGTTTTATCGAAATAGCTTTTTGTCAACCGTGGAATCTTTTGAAAATATTCAAGAATTAATGTAGTGAAGGTGGATGTTATATGATTTTAGCTTGTAAAAATATATGTAAGGCTTTTGGTACTAACCAGATTTTGAATAATGTTAGCTTTCATGTGGAGGATAAGCAAAAGGCTGCTATTGTTGGGATTAATGGTGCTGGAAAGTCTACTCTCCTTAAGATAATTATGAATGAAATGTCTAAGGATGATGGTGAAGTGATTATTTCTAAAGGGAAAAGTATTGGATATTTGTCTCAGCATCAGTTTTTGTCCTCTGATAATACTATTTATGATGAAATGCTGGAGGTAAAAAAAGATATTATTAATTTGGATTTAAATATTCGCAGACTTGAGGCGGATATGAAGAGTGCTGTAGGCGAAAGCCTTGAGGGGATGTTAAATACTTACACTAGACTTACTCATGAATTTGAATTGTTAAATGGTTATTCTTATAAGAGTGAGATTACAGGGGTGTTGAAGGGGCTTGGATTTTTGGAGGAGGATTTTGATAAGGGTGTGCAGACTTTGTCTGGAGGGCAAAAGACTCGGATTTCTCTTGGAAAGCTTTTACTTTCAAAACCGGATATTATTCTTTTGGATGAGCCTACTAACCACCTTGATATGGAGTCTATTGCATGGCTTGAGACTTTTCTTTTGAATTATAATGGATGCGTGATAATTGTTTCCCATGATAGATATTTTTTGGACAAGGTGGTTTCAAAAATAATAGAAATTGAACATACTAAAGGTATCAGTTATGATGGTAATTATACGGAATTTGCTAAGAAGAAGTTTATGCTTAGAGAAGCTTTATTGAAACAGTATTTAAATCAGCAGAAGGAAATTAAGCATCATGAGGAAGTTATTACTAAACTTAGGTCTTTTAATAGGGAGAAGTCTATTAAAAGGGCAGAAAGCAGGGAAAAGCTTCTGGATAAAATTGAGCGTTTGGATAAGCCAATTACCCATGAATCTCATATCTTTCTTACATTAGAGCCTTCAATAACTAGTGGAAATGATGTGCTTTCTGTGGAGAATATTTCTAAGTCTTTTGATGAATTAACTTTATTTAAAGATTTGTCTTTTGATGTTAAAAGGGGGGAAGTTGTTTCTTTGATTGGAAATAATGGAACTGGAAAAACTACTATTTTAAAGATTATTAATGGTGTGATAGAGGCTGATCAGGGAAAAATAGGTCTTGGCTCTAAAGTTAAGATAGGGTATTATGATCAAGAGCATAATGTACTAAATATGGATAAGACTTTATTTGATGAAATTTCTGATTCTTATCCTGACCTTACAGAAACAAGAATACGTAATGTTTTGGCAGCTTTTTTGTTTACTAATGATGATGTTTTTAAAAGAATTAAGGATTTAAGCGGCGGTGAAAGGGGCAGGGTGTCTCTTGCCAAACTTATGCTTTCTGAGGCTAATTTTTTAATTTTGGATGAGCCAACTAACCATTTAGATATTTCATCTAAAGAAATACTTGAGAACGCTATAAATAATTATACTGGTACAATCCTTTATGTGTCTCATGACCGTTATTTTATTAATAAAACTGCAACCCGAATTATTGAACTGGTTAATAATAATCTTGTAAATTATATTGGAAACTATGATTATTATCTTGAAAAAAAGAATGAGCTTACAGCTTTGTACGCACCTGAAAATAATTTACAAGATAAAAATTCAGATAGTAATGATTCTAAGGATGACTGGAAAAGAAAAAAGGAAGAGCAGGCAAAAGAAAGAAAAAGGCAAAATACCCTTACCAAAGTTGAAGATGATATTGGCAATCTTGAGCTTAGAAATGAGGAAATTAATAATTTACTGACGCTTGAAGAAATTTATACAAATGTTGATAAACTGCTGGAGCTAAATAAAGAGCAAAAGGCAATTAAAGAACAGCTTGAAATTCTTTATGAAAAATGGGAGGAATTGTCACAATAGTTAAATTAATGTACTATTTACAGTAAGTTAGATTTGTAAATAGTACATTGATTTTCATAAAATATACTATATTAGTTTTTAATAATTAAATAACTTTAAGTATAATAATGTGTGCTCATAATGTATTTAGTCCTTAAAGATATAATTATTCCTATAAATACTACTCCAATTAAAGCTCCAAATGAGTCAATTAATACATCGGTTAATAAACATGCTCTGCCTGGAATAAAATATTGATGTAGTTCGTCCGTCATGGCATATAAAAAAGAGGATAAGAAACTGATATGTAGAAATCGTTGCCTTGTATTTTTCAGATTAAAAAATACAAGGCAATATGTTATGGATAGAATAAAGTATTCCGTTCCATGAGCACACTTTCTTATTATAGTTTCTAAGGTATCTGAGTATTTTATCACATCTTCTTTTGGGATTTTGTCATCTACCAAATTCATAATTATGTTAACTACCTTTTTGGTAATTGAGCCACTTAGTTCTCCAGATTCATTGCTGTCTTGGCTTGAGAATGAAAAAATAATAATCATCATACATATTGCCGGAATAAATATTGCATATTTCTTAATCATAATTCATAGATCTTCTCATATTTTTCTTTTAAATAGTTTATATAGTAATCTGGATTAAATTCTTCACCTGTCATATCAATTAAGATTTGATTAGTATTTTTAAGCTTACCATATTGGTGTATATGCTCTTTTAAATAATCGTTAATCCTTTTAAAATCTCCACTTATTAAGCATTCCTCAAGAGGTAATTCCTTTTTAATATGATTTAATAACTGGGCTGCAATTGCATTACCCACTGCATAGGATGGAAAATATCCAAATTCTCCACATGACCAGTGAATATCTTGAAGAATACCAACAGAATTGTTTTCTGGTCTTATTCCTAAATACTCCTCATATTTATCATTCCAGATTTTAGGCAGTTCTAAAATGTCTGCTTCTTCATTAAATATCATCTTTTCTATTTCATATCTAACTATAATGTGTAAACAATAGGTTAATTCGTCTGCTTCTGTTCTGATAAAGCCTGGGTGGGCTTTATTTATTCCTTTTATAAATTTATCTAAATCTATATCTTTTAATTCTTCATTAAATTTTTCTCTAAGCTTTTCGTAAATAGGAATCCAAAACTCTTTGCTTCTACCAATTACATTTTCGTAAAATCTTGATTGTGACTCGTGCATACCACTTGATGTACCTTCACCCAGAATTGTTTGGGTAAGCTCATCCATAATTCCTTGTTCATAAATAGCATGTCCAGTTTCATGTATAGTTGAAAAGATTGCACTTTCCAAATTATTTTCAAAGAAGTGAGTGGTGATTCTTACATCATGATTATGAAGGTTTGTTGTAAATGGATGGGCACTTTCAGAAAGAACACCTCTGTTAAAATCAAACCCAACATACTCTGAAATCCATCTGGAAAATTCCTTTTGTTTATTAACATCAAAATTCCTATTGTTATAATTTTTGTCTATTTCATTATTTTTTTCTGTAACCCTTTGTAGTAAAGGAACGATTTCCTTTTTTATTTTCCCAAAAAAATCATCTAAAACATCCATTGTAAATCCTTCTTCAAAATCCTCTAAAAGTACATTGTATGGATGTTGTCCGTCTTTTGATCTATATTTTGCAAATTTCTTACTATATTCAACTATTTTTTTAAGACTGTCTGAAAAATCTGTAAAATTATTATTCTCCCTTGCCTTAGCCCAAACTTTATTAGCTCTTGGAATTAATGAAGAAAATGCAGAATATTCACTAGCTGGTATATTTTCTAATTTTTCAAAATTCTTTTTTAGTTCCTTATAAATTCCCATTTCGATATTGTTTAATTCTTCGCTAGAATTACTAATTCCATCTTCTATCTCATGTAAAATTCTCTTTACATTTTCATTCATAATAGTATTAAAATACTCATTTGATAACACTTCAATAATCATTGCTGTATTTTCCATGGCATCAACAGGAGCTAAGGTTTCATTATCCCAACTAAATAAAACTAAAGAAGCATTAATTGCCTTACTTTTTTCCAAAAATGGTTTTAATTCATTAAATTTTTCACTCATATTTTTTTCCTTTCAAACGTTCTTTAATTATTGTAAAGCATATTTTATATATTATCAACTATATTTTAAAAACTTACTCTTGCATAAGTTTTTAAAAAAAGGTAATATAGTATTGTATTTATAAATATATAGAAATGAGGTTAACACATATGAAACTTTGGGGTGGACGATTTACAAAAGAAACCGACCAGCTTGTACATAACTTTAATGCATCTATTTCTTTTGACAAGAAATTTTTTAAACAAGATATCTTTGGAAGCATTGCACACGTAAAAATGCTTGCAAAGCAAGGAATTATTACAGATGCTGAACGTGATAGCATTGTTGTGGGACTGGAAGGTATTTATAATGATATTATTGCCAATTCTTTAGAAATTAATGAAACCTTTGAAGATATCCATAGCTTTATAGAAGCAACTTTAATTGAACGTATTGGCGACGCCGGCAAAAAGTTACATACTGGCAGAAGCCGTAATGATCAGGTTGCACTGGACATGAAACTTTATGTCAGAGATGAAATAACTGAAATTAAAGATTTACTTAAAAATCTTCTAATTGAACTTTACAACATAATGACATCAAATACAAAAACTTACATGCCTGGCTTTACCCATTTACAAAAGGCTCAGCCAATAACCTTAGCTCATCATATGGGTGCATATTTTGAAATGTTTAGAAGAGATGAACTAAGACTTAATGATATTTACAAAAGAATGAATTACTGTCCTCTTGGTTCAGGTGCACTTGCAGGTACTACCTATCCACTAGACAGAGAATATGTGGCAGAACTTCTTAATTTTACTGGTGTAACCGAAAACAGTATGGATTCTGTATCAGATAGAGACTATATAATAGAATTATTAAGCAGTTTATCCACCATAATGATGCATTTAAGCCGTTTTTCAGAAGAAATTATTATATGGAATTCAAACGAATATCAATTTGTTGAATTAGATGATGCCTACTCTACAGGCAGCAGTATTATGCCTCAAAAGAAGAATCCTGATATTGCTGAATTAGTGCGTGGTAAAACAGGACGAGTTTACGCTTCATTAATGTCTATACTTACAACTATGAAAGGTCTGCCTCTTGCATATAATAAGGACATGCAGGAAGATAAAGAATTAACTTTTGATGCTATTGACACCGTAAAGGGCTGTCTGGTTTTATTTACCGGAATGGTTTCTACCATGAAGTTTAATAATTCTATTATGGAAAAAAGTGCAAAGAATGGTTTTACTAACGCTACTGACGCAGCAGATTATTTAGTTAATAAAGGTGTACCATTTAGAGATGCTCATGGAATAGTCGGGCAACTAGTTCTACACTGTATTGATAAAAATATTTCCCTTGATGAAATGTCACTTGATGAGTACAAATCAATAAGTAATGTGTTCGAACAGGATATATATGATGCAATAAAACTAGAAACTTGCGTTGATAAGAGAAATACCATAGGGGCACCTGGAAATGAAGCAATAAATAAAGTCTTAGATAATTACAAAAAATATCTAAGCATATAATTAATTTTTGACATAACTTTAACACAAGATTTTTCTTCATTTCATTAGCTTTAGTATCTGGTACAAATTTATACAACCTATAAGGAATAAATACCTAACTAAATCCAATAATATGTGTGAAAGGAAGTGTTACAATGTCATTACCTCAAGAAAAAGAATATACAATTGAAGATATCTACAATTTACCCGAAGGTGTAAGAGCAGAACTCATTGATGGGCAAATCTATAATATGGCTCCACCAAACAGAATTCATCAAAAAATATCCTTTTCCTTAAGCAGAAAAATTGCAGATTACATTGATTCAAAAAATGGAAACTGCGAAGTTTACCTTGCACCATTTGCAGTATTTCCAAACAAAGATAATTCAGCCTATGTTGAACCAGATATTAGCGTTATATGTGACCCTGATAAACTTAATGATAAAGGTTGTAACGGTGCACCGGATTTGATTATTGAAATTACATCACCTAGTAATTCTAGCCATGATTACATTAATAAACTTGCTCTATATAAGTTGGCAGGAGTTAAAGAATATTGGATTATTAATCCTCAAAAACAAATAATTACAGTTTATTATTTTATTGAAGAAAACTTTTCACCTAAAACATATAACTTTACAGACAAAATCAAAGTAAATATCTATGATGATCTAGAGATTGATTTTAGTCAATTTGAAATTTAATATGAATAATAAAAAGCATTGACTACAATTATAGAGTCAATGCTTTTATTATTCACGTAAACCATTTAATTAAATATTCAAAATCTTAAACTTCAAATAATAACTCACCATAAGTTGGAAAAGGCCACATTTCCCTATCAACAAGAGTTTCCAATTTATCTGCTGGAATTCTTAATTCATTCATAATCCGAGCAATTACATCTCTATAGTAATGTGCAACATCTGAAGTTTCTTCCTCCATACTAGGAGCATTATTTATTGCATCTTCAAGTTCTTTTAGTGTTGACTTAACATTCTTTAAATTCTCCAAAAGCTCATTTAACAAGTCCTTTTGAACACTTGCATCAGCTCCGGCTAAGACAACTGCATTAGCAGAATCTGCAACTATTTTAGAAAATTTAATTACAGCAGGTATAATTTGCTTATTAGTCATTTCAATCATAGTTTTAGCTTCAATATTTATTGCCTTAATATAACTTTCATAATATATCTCTACACGAGAATGAAGCTCTGTATTTGAATAAACCTTGTGTTTTTCAAATAAATTAACTGACTTTTCTGTTATAAGAGAAGGTATACTGTCAATCATTGTCTTTAAGTTAGGAAGACCCCTTCTATTTGCTTCCACAACCCATTCTTCTGAATAACCATTTCCGCTAAATATTATTCTTCTATGCTCTATGACATATCTTCTAAGCAATTCCTTTAGTGCCTCTTCAAAATTTTCAGCTTTTTCAAGTTCATCTACCATTTCAGAAAAAATATCTGCAACAATAGTATTTAAAACTACATTAGCTTCTGAAATTGATGCAGAAGAACCAACCATTCTAAATTCAAACTTATTACCAGTAAATGCAAATGGTGAGGTTCTGTTTCTGTCTGTTGCATCTTTCTTAAGTTCAGGTATTGTATGAACACCTGTGCTTAGCTTTTCACTTTTTTTACTACTTACAGGGTTTCCTTCCTGAAGTTGATCTAATATATCTTCAAGCTGTTCTCCTAAAAATACTGATATTATTGCCGGAGGAGCTTCGTTTGCACCTAATCTAAGATCATTTCCCGGATTGGCAGCCGACATTCTTACTAAATCTGCATGTATATCTACCGCTCTAAGAACTGCTGTAAGAACAAATAAAAACCTTAAATTTTCATGTGGCTTTTTACCAGGATCTAAAAGGTTTTCTCCTTCATTAGTAATTAAAGACCAGTTATTATGTTTACCAGAACCATTTACACCTGCAAATGGTTTTTCATGAAGTAAACAAGCTAAGTTATGCCTATCTGCTATCTTTTTTAAAGCTTCCATAATAAGCTGATTGTGATCTGCTGCAATATTATTAGTTGCATATATCGGAGCTAATTCATGCTGAGCCGGAGCGGCTTCATTGTGCTGGGTTTTTGCTGATACACCAAGTTTCCAAAGCTCAACATTTAAGTCTCTCATAAATGTTGCTACTCTTTCCTTTATAGTTCCAAAGTAATGATCATCCAGTTCCTGACCTTTAGGAGGTTTGGCACCAAATAAAGTGCGTCCTGTAAATAAAAGATCTTTTCTTTTAAGGTAATTAGCTTTATCTACTAAAAAGTATTCCTGTTCTGCACCGACTGAGGTAATTACTTTGGTTGCTGTATTATTACCAAACAATCTTAATACTCTAAGAGCCTGCACATTAATTGCTTCCATTGAACGTAATAAAGGTGTTTTTTGATCAAGAGCTTCACCTGTGTATGAGCAAAATGCAGTTGGGATACAAAGTGTTACCCCTGCTGCATTTTCTCTTAAAAATGCCGGTGAAGTACAATCCCAAGCTGTATATCCCCTTGCTTCAAAGGTAGCTCTTAGTCCACCTGAAGGAAAAGAAGAAGCATCTGGTTCACCTTTTATTAATTCTTTTCCAGAAAACTCCATTATTACTCTTCCATCCTTAGATGGTGATGAAATAAAGGAATCATGTTTTTCAGCAGTAACACCAGTCATTGGCTGAAACCAGTGAGTATAGTGGGTTGCACCTTTTTCAATAGCCCAGTCCTTCATTGCATTGGCTACTACTTCTGCAACCATAGGATTTAACTCTTCGCCATTATCAATAGTATTTTTTAGATCTTTAAAAATCTTTTTTGGCAGTCTCTCTGCCATTACAGATTCATCAAATACATTCATTCCAAAAATCTCTGAAACCGAAATTTTATCATTCATTGTTTAATCTGTCCTTCCGTTAATATCCTTATCATGAATTACAATATATATTCCTTATTATTTAGCAAATTTTTATACTATTCTTATCAAATTCAATTTTAATCTGCTCAAGAATTTCGCTTTTTGCAATACCATAATTTTCAGAATTAACCCATATCTTCATTCCTATATTAATTTTGCTGTCAAGGCCTGCAATAAATACGCTGACTTCTTTATCCTTTAAAGTGTGTTCATAATTATTTAAAATTCTATCAAGGATTTCTTTCGCTACTTTTAGATCCTCTGCATAGTCAATAAGTACATTTAAATCTAATCTTCTCATACTTTCTGAAGTAACATTCGTAATACTAGAATTAGATAACGCACCATTTGGCATTACAATTAATCTGTTATCAGGAGTTAAAATCTTAGTATAAAAAATATCCATTGAAGATACAACACCTTCATTTCTGCCAGTACCATCTATTATGTAATCTCCTACTTTAAAAGGTTTTAATACTAATATTAAAACACCTCCTGCAAAGTTGGATAAACTGCCTTGCAATGACAATCCAATTGCAAGGCCAGCTGAACCAATTAATGCAATAAAGGAGCTGGTTGGAATACCAATAATAGATACTACAATAACAACTAATAAAATATTAAGACCCATCTTAATAAGAGATTCTAAAAAATGTGCTACACTAATTTCAAGTTTAGTTCTTTCAAAAGAACTTCTGGCAATCTTAACTATCAAATTAACTATTTTTTTACCAACAAAGTAAACTACAGCCGCAACTAAAATCAATTTAACAAAATTCACAAGCTGCGGAACTAATAATAAAAAATAATTTAATATTTCATTAGTTTTATCATTTATAACTGCTTCAGCTTCATTAAAATTCATATCCTACACCTCTTTCTTAAACTATTTCTTTGACTTTGAAGTCTTTTTAGTTTCTTTAGTTTTTTTAGTCTTTGGTGAGGTTTCTAATTCTTCTTTTGATTCTTTAACTTTTTCTTTTTTTTCACTTTTTGTTTTAGAAGCTTTAGAAGTTTTTGTTTCGCTTGTTTCTTTATCAGTTTCTTTTTCCTTTGTTGCCTTTTTTGCTACTTTTTTTACTTTCTCTACTACTTTTTCAGCAACTGCTTCAATAACTGTAGGCTTTTCCTCATTTACTACTTCTTCATTAATTATCTCATCTTTTACTACTTTCACTTCAACTACTGGTTCCTGATTTGCTTCTTTAATAACTTTTTCTTTTACAGTTTTTTCTTTAGATTTAGTAGTTTTAGTTTCTTCAACAGGAGTGCATGAAAAAATGGTCATACCAAGAGGAGGAACAGTTATACTTATTGAATTATCCCTTTCATCCACTTCCACTTCCTTAGATTGCTTTAATCTTGAATTAACATTACCTGTACCGCCAAATTCCACACTGTCACTATTAAATATTTCTTTGTATTTTCCTCTAAAAGGCACTCCTACCTTGTAATCCGCATGTATTACCGGTGTGAAATTACAAACGACCAAAAGTGTTTCTTCATCATTTTTTGTCTTACGAAGGAAGGATAGTATACTTTCTTCTGCTGATATATTATTAATCCATTCAAAACCTTCTGTATTATAATCCAGTTCATATAATGCTTTGTTGTCTTTATATAAATTATTAAGAGATTTAACATAATGTTTCATTTGTTTGTTTAGATCATTATCTAAAAGCTCCCAATCAAGTGCTCTTGCTTCACTCCATTCACGAAGCTGTGCAAATTCTTGTCCCATAAATAACAGTTTCTTACCAGGATGTGCTGCCATAAAGCCATACGCTACTCTTAAATTAGCAAATTTTAAATCAATATCTCCAGGCATTTTATTTAACATTGAACACTTTCCATGTACAACCTCGTCATGTGATAAAACCAATATGAATCTTTCGCTGTATGCGTAGATCATACTAAAAGTTAAACCTCCATGACTACCTTTTCTAAATAACGGATCAGTTTTCATATAATTGGTAAAGTCATTCATCCAACCCATATTCCATTTATAATCAAACCCAAGTCCGCCGTCTTCAACATCTGTAGTTACCTTTTCCCAAGCTGTAGATTCTTCAGCAATTAATAATACACCTTGATTACGTTTCTTCATTACTGAATTAAGATGTTTTAATAATTCTATAGCTTGAAGGTTTTCATTTCCTCCATAAATATTAGCTACCCATTCACCGTGCTTTTTACCATAATCAAGATATAACATAGACGCTACTGCATCCATTCTTATACCATCAACATGGTACTTTTCAGCCCAGAATAAGGCACTGCATATTAAGAAATTAGATACTTGAGGTCTTCCATAGTTAAAAATTAATGTTCCCCAATGCGGATGTGAACCTTGTCTTGGATCAAGATGTTCATAAAGGCAAGTTCCATCAAAATTAGATAAACCAAATGTATCTCTTGGAAAATGAGCAGGAACCCAGTCAAGTAAAACTCCTATGCCTTTTTTGTGCATATAATCAATAAAATACATAAAATCTTGTGGTGTACCATATCTTGCGGTAGATGAAAAATATCCTGTTACCTGATATCCCCATGATTCATCTAATGGATGCTCCATTATTGGCATTAATTCAATGTGAGTATAACCCATGTCAAGAATATAATCAGCTAACATATGTGCCATTTCTCTATAATTATAAAATGGTTTGCTATCAGATTCTTCTAAATTATCTATCTCTGGCTTTTTCCATGAACCAAGATGTACTTCATATACAAGCATAGGCTTGTCTTTTGTGTTTTCCTTTTTTCTTTTAGAAATCCAATCCTTGTCTGTCCAGTTAAAGTTATTTAAATCACAAACTATTGAAGCCGTTGCTGGTCTTAGCTCTGAATAATTAGCATATGGATCCGCTTTAAGTATTGGTAAATTTCCTCTTACTTTTAATTCGTATTTATATATTTGTCCAACTGTAACTTCAGGAATAAATAATTCAAAAATACCTGATGCATCCAATCTTCTCATTGGATGTCTTCTTCCATCCCAAAGATTAAAATCTCCAACCACGCTTACACGTATGGCATTAGGAGCCCAAACAGCAAATAATACCCCAGAAACTCCATTAATCGTCATTGGATGTGCACCTAATTTTTCATATATGTCATAATGAATACCATTTTCAAACTTTGACATATCGACTGCATCTATTACAGGTTCAAAAGCATATGGATCTGCATATTCCTTCATATCATCATTATCAAATTGAACCTTAAAAGTATATGGAACGATTTTCTTTTCAGGAACTAAAACTGCGTAGTATCCTGTTTCACTAACCATTTCCATCTGATACTCTTTTCCCTTTTTTAATTTTACAAAAACAACTTTTGCTGTCGGAATAAAAGCTTGAATAAGCATCCCCTCTTCAGTCATACGTGGCCCTAAAACAGCATGAGGGTTGTCATGTTCTGAATACTCAATTGTTTCAATTTCTGCCCAATCCAATAAATTGCTTACATTATTATCCATAGTGCAAATCCTCCTAAATCTATTTTTATAATATATTATAACTAATAATTATTCTAAATACCATTCATCTTTAATAATTTCATCTCCATTATCATCCAGATGTCTTTCACCTTTTTTAGGCATATATTTCTTTAATATCTTTTCCATAATCATTGATACAGCCAAGGCACCCAAACCAGGTACAATTATAAGAAGTAAAAGCAACATATTAATTGCACTTGCAAATGCCTGTACAAATTCATCTGCATTCATGTAACCTTTTGCAAAGGAAATCATATAAATAATAATTGGTCCAAACAATAAAGCTCCACAAACCAATATTTCAAATCCCATGGTTATTGTTGAAGGCAAATGTTTCATAGCCATAAATAATGAATTTTTTAATAAATCAATTACTTTCATATTAAATCTTGATATATTAGGAAAAATATATATGGAAGTACAAAATACTATTATAATCATTCCATTAAATAAAGAAGAGATTACTAATTTGTATACTCCTGATTGCAAGCTAACATAAAATAAATCTACTGAAAATATAATTGAAATTACCATAATTATTAACCATATAATGGTTGATTGCTTAAAATTAGTTCTAAAAGCTTTCAAAAACTCTTTAAATACATAACCTCGTTCTCTTCTGATTACTTTTACTGTTACATAATACAATGCCGTAGTAGATGCTCCTATGGTAATTATTGGAACACAAAAAGCAGCCCAAAGCACACTTAAGAATACTACATTGACAGCCTTATTAATAAATGACAAAATAGGACCGTCTAAATTAAAAAAACTTCCCATATCCTTTCTCCTTTTAATTGTTGTCATTAATTTCATATTTTATTTATATATTCAAAATTAAACATTAAAAATCATTCAGTTTAATTTGAATATATTTCTTTGTTTATAGGAAACATAAATGATTTGTACTATTAATCTTTTATGTTGCCTATATAGCTTGTCATATTATACCATATAGTTTATTTTTTAGCAATTTTTTTATTTGTTTTGTTGCATTCATTAAATTTATTTTTTCAAAAATAGAGCAAAAATAAGGAGCTGTTTAAGCCCCTAATTTTATGCAATATTAATTACTTAAGTACGACAATTGAATCTATTATATATTTTGCTGCACTTTCAACACTTGGTGTAGTTTTAACACTTACATCACGTTCTGAACAAACTTCAATAAAATAATTATCAATGCTTAATGCATATATTTTTCCATTGTATGTATTATCACCATATTTATATTTATATGTAGTTACACAAGCCTTACCAAGCTCAGTCTTATATTCACTTACCTTAATCTCTACTATTTCTAAAGAAAGGGATTCAAGCTTTGCACGAATTGCCTCTTCATAGGTTGTCTTTATCTCTTCGTAATTGTATGCTGCTTCGTTAGTCTCTGTTACCTCAGCTGAAACAATTGCTACCGCTTTATTATTCTCATCCATTGGACAAAAAAGACCCTGTGCTTTCAATTGTTCTTTATCATCTACTATATCAGCACTATAATCTTTTGGTATTACAAAATTAATTTTCTTAAGTGTTTTAGTAGTGGCAGCAAAAGCAGCTTTTGCTTCAAATGGATTTTTTACTGTAATAGTACAAGTATATTTCTTGCTATCAATAGTAGCAGTTATTTTTGCTGTTCCTGGTGCTTTAGCAGTAACTTTTCCTTTACTTGTAACAGTTGCAACACTCTTTTTATCACTGCTCCATTTTACAGTTTTAGCTGTACCAGTAACACTTAAAGTTGTTGTTTTTCCAATATTAAGTGTTGCCTTTGTTTTGTTAAGCTTAATTGTAGCTGCTTCAACATTAGTAGCTGTAGCTGGAATAATATTTGGAGCAAAAAGAGCCAATGCTAATGCAATTACAATTACTTTACTAAGAAACTTAAATTTTTTCATATAGAAACCTCCAATATTTTATTGCAAATAATTTTGCTATGTTCAGTATACAATATAACTGAAAAATTTTCCAGCCCTTTTATTAAATTTATTAATTATCTTCTTGTTTATTATCGTTAAATTTAATATAATCAACTTATAAAATTAAAGGAGGATATAGTATGAAATATTTCAAAAAACCAAAACAATTGTTTGCACTTCTCTTACTTTTTGTATTTTTTTCTTCAAATATTAGTTATGCATTTGCACAAGAACGAAGTCCACTTATTTTAGCAAACAATAACCAATCTACAGAGGAAACTATTGATTTTAGCCAAACCAAAGAATTGCTAAATAAAAAGATCAATACCTTAAGTTACTTTTATGAAACCACAAATATTCAATATGCCTTAATTTATAATGGAGAGATAGTAATCTCTGATTCCGTTGGTAAATACAGCATAACAAACAATACTCCAATATCCAAAGAAAACATGTATTGTATTGCTTCAATCAGCAAGGTTTTTACAGCTACTGCTGTCATGAAATTAGTTGACGAAGGAAAAATAGATTTAGACACTCCTGTAGTAAATTACATACCAGATTTCCAAATGGCAGATGAGCGTTATGTAAATATAACTCCAAGAATGCTGTTAAATCATTCTTCAGGAATAATGGGCAGCTCATTTGAAAATACACTTTTACTTGGAGATAATGATACAACGTACCATGATAATTTCCTAAAGACCCTTTCAACCCAAAGACTAAAAGCAGCTCCTGGTGCATTTAGTGTATACTGTAATGATGGCTTTACATTAGCAGAAATTTTAGTTGAAAAAGTAAGTGGTCTAAGCTTCTCTTCATTTATTTCTCAAAAAATTACGAACCCACTTAAACTTAAACACACTAAAACTCCACAAGATGGCTTTATTAAAGATTTAGTAGTAAGATCATACATGCCACTTAGCAAAAAAGAACTTCCAATTGATACATTTAATGCTATCGGTGCCGGCGGAATCTACTCAAATGCTGAAGACTTATGTAACTTTGCCCAAACCTTTATGAAAGATTCAAATAACATACTTACCTATTCCTCTATAAAAGCAATGCAAAATAAGGAGTATTTAAACGGTCAATGGTTAGAAGGAATTAATGATGATACTATCTTCTCCTATGGTTTAGGTTTTGACAGTGTAGATGCATATCCATATAATCAATATGGTATTAGGGCACTTACAAAAGGTGGCGACTCTTTAATGACTCATTCAAGCCTTACCATATTACCAGATCAAAACATGGCTTTTGCAATACTAACAACCGGCTCCACAAGTACAAGCAACCAAATATTAGCTTCGGATATATTACTTACAGCGTTAAAAGAAACTGGTCATATAAATGAAATTCTTCCTGAAAAAACTTTTACAAAACCAGTTCAAAGAGCCTTACCAAGCGGTTTAAAGAAATATGAAGGAGTATACGCTTCCGCTTTAGCTCTTTACAAAGTAACTCTGGACAATAATGGTACTTTAAATCTATACACCAGCTTTGAAGAAAATGCCATTCCTCAAAAATATCTTTATACAAAAAATGGTAAATTTTTATCGACAAATGGTTCTTCCTATATTAAATTTGTTCAAGGAAGTAATGGAATAGATTATTTATATGTCAGTGAATACATTACTGCCCCAGGATTAGGACAGACAATCCTTTCTTGCTATGCGGGTCAAAAACTTACCCCTAACAAATTATCAAAAAATGTATCTACAATATGGGAAAAACGCAGTGAGGCTATATATTTTTGTATAAGTGAAAAATATTCTTCACAATCATACCTAAGCTTCCCTGCTACTAAATTTAGTATTTTAGAGGATATCTCAGGATACATGGGCAATGCAAAAATAATTGATGCTAATACAGCTCAGACTTTATTAGAAATTCCAGTAATGTACGGACGAGATCTTTCTGATTATACTTTCTATAAAAGCAATTCCATAGAATACTTTAAAGCAGGTTCACATACCTACATCTCAGAGGATGGCATTAATTTCTTATCAAGTAAAAAAACCGTAACTTACACCATTCCAAATGATGTCAAAGCAAAATGGTACAAAATTGGAAAATCCCTAGATCAAAAATCAATATCAATCAATTCGCCCAAAAACACAACTGTAGTATTATATGACAAAAACGGAAAATGTTTATATAATGCATATTTAGAGGGCAAGAAAACTATAAAATTATCTGGGGAAGGATATATTGCCTTTGTAGGTAATTCTAGTGATAAATTTACTGTTACATTTAAGTAGATTGATGACTTTATTTAATTCTTGGACGGACCCTTTGCTATTTGGTCTTTCTACTGCCAGAAATATTGACAGCTTTCTGGCAGTATTTCCGTTTTAGGGATTCTATTCAATGTTTGGCATTTCTCCTTTTCAAAGCCTAACGATTCACATCTTGGGGAGTAGAAAGGCTACAAGGCCAAATGTCACATTCACCAAAAAACCCCCAATCTCAAAGTCCCAAAAGACCCAAAGATTAGGGGTAAAAAATTAAATCTTGAAAATACTAATAGAAACCTGAAGCTTATTAGCATCCCTAGTCAATCCATTCGCTAGGTTCTCCAAATCTTCCATAGTGTGAATTTGTGTTTCGGTAGTAGCCGTTACTTCTTCTGCTGATGCAGCAGTTTCCTCCGCTACAGATGAAATATTTTCTATAGCATCAAGAGTAACTTCTTTAGCTTTATTAATTTCTCCTACTCCATCACCTATCATAATCAAATTATCAAATAATTTCTCAACATGAGAGTTAATGTTGTTAAAAGCTTTAATAGTAGCAGATAATGCTTCCTGTTGTGAGGCAACTATAAATTCAGCTTCTTTTGCTGTATCAACTGTATCTTTAGTTTTTTGCTGTATACCGTTTACGATTGATTGAATTTGTTTTGTTGCTCCAACTGATTGTTCAGCTAAATGCCTAACTTCTTCTGCTACAACCGCAAATCCTCTGCCTGCTTCGCCAGCTCTTGCAGCTTCAATTGCAGCATTTAAGGATAATAGATTAGTTTGATCAGCTATACTGTTTATTACACTTATTATATTTCCGATAGTACTTGATTGTTCTTCTAATTCTTCTATGTTTGTTATAATGTTTCTTGTTATGTTTGATGTTTCCATTGCTTTCTTATTAAGAATGTCAATTGTTCCAAGGCCATTTGAAACAATGTCCTTTGCATTGTTAGAAATAGATTTAATTTCTTCTGTATTGTGAGAAACTGTGTTAATTCTTTCTGATAATTGTGACATCTTATTAAGAGATTGTTCTGCATCTTCTGCTTGAAGAACAACACCTTTTTGAATTTCACTAATCGCAAGATCTATTTCTTTTGTAGCAACTGATACTCTGGAAATAGATTCAGTTACTGTTTGTGCTGATAGTGATACCTGACCTGCAACTTCGGTTGATTCTTCTATTAAAACTTTCATACTGTTAATCATGTCGGTTATACTTGTGCAAAGAATACTAAATTCATCCTTTCGATTTGTTGCAACCTTAACAGTCAAATCGCCTTTTGCTGCTATTTCTACTGCATTAACTATCTTTTTAATTGTTCTACTCATACCTGATGCTATAAAGCTTCCAGATATAATAGCTATAATTGCACCAATTATTACCATTAATATTGCTACTGTTTTTATTGCATTAGCTTGAGAAGTAATTAAAGCTTTAGGTACTAAACCACACACCGTAATTCCAGTTTCTGAAACCTTAGAATAAATATATAAATACTCTTTTCCTTTATAGTTTACATATTCGGCTCCTGATTTCTTTTCAATATCAACAGAAGTATTAATAAAGAATTCTTGGTCAGTTAAAATAACTTGTGGCTCTGTAATATTATTTTTGTCTTTTTCTTTTTCTTCTTTCTTTTCTTTATCTAGATATAATTCTCTTCCATCACTTGTAATAATTGTAAAAATACTATCTTTCCCAAGATCAATACCTTGTAGAATTTCATTTATATTGTCCAATTTAAAATACATAATAAGATATCCTATTGCAGAACTAGAAT
>JAVBPB010000069.1:0-48692 GCA_031549965.1 Mobilisporobacter sp.
TTATTTTATAAAAGGAGTTGATATATCAAGCATTATTGCCCTTGAAGAAAGTGGAGTTAAATTCTATAATGAAAAAGGCATAGAACAGGATATTTTCGTAACTCTTAAAGAATCTGGTGTAAATTACATTCGTGTAAGAATATGGAATAATCCATATGATTCACAAAGCAGAGGTTTTGGGGGTGGAAATTCCGACTTAGAAAAAGCAATAGAAATAGGTAAACGTGCTACCGCCAACGAAATGAAGTTATTAGTTAACTTTCATTACTCCGATTTTTGGGCAGATCCTGCTAAGCAAAAAGCTCCTATGGAATGGGAAAATATGAATATTACACAGAAGGAAGAAGCACTATATAAATTTACAAAAGACTCCTTGAAATCACTTCTTGATAACAATATTTTAATTGGAATGGTACAAGTTGGTAATGAAACCAATGGAGCTTTTTGTGGTGAAACTGATTGGGTAAATATGTGTAAATTATTTAATGCTGGTGCCAAGGCAATAAGAGAAACCAGTAAGGATATTTTAGTTGCCGTTCATTTTGCTAATCCTGAAACGGCTGGAAGATACAAGGATTATACTCAAAAACTTTCAGACAATGGTGTAGATTATGATGTTTTTGCTTCTTCATATTATCCATTCTGGCATGGAAGTTTAGATAATCTTACGTCTGTACTTAAATATGTTTCTGATACTTATAATAAAAAAGTTATGGTTGTTGAAACTTCATATGTCTATACTAATGAAGACCAAGACGGTCATGGTAATTCTGTTCCTAAAGACGGTCAGACTCTTAATTATCCAACTACTGTTCAAGGTCAGGCTAATGCTATTAGAGATGTCATTGAAGCTGTTAAAGCTGTTGGAGATTCTGGCATTGGAGTATTTTACTGGGAGCCAGCATGGATTGGTGTTCCAGGCAATAGCTTAGAAGAAAAACAATTACTGTGGGAAAAATATGGTTCAGGTTGGGCTTCAAGCTATGCCGCTGTTTATGATCCTGATGATGCTGGTAAATGGTACGGCGGAACTTCTTGGGATAATCAGGGATTATTTGATGCTAGTGGAAAACCATTAGATTCTTTATATGTTTTTAAATATGTTAATACAGGAGCAACCACTTCTAAAAAAATTGATTCAATTAATAACTGCCAAGCATCTTTTGAAGTTGGAGAAGATATTATATTACCTGAAAAAGTTACGGCTGTCTATAATGACGGAAGTACTGAGGATGTTTCAGTTAAATGGGATCTTGCTGACGTTGAAACTGCTAAAAATAATGCAGGCAGCTATGTAATAAAAGGAAGCGTTGAATCTTCTTTTTCTGTTGAATGTTTATTAACTACTACTCCTAAAAATTTAGTTAAAAATTCGGGTTTTGAGGATGAAGATATGAGTCCTTGGATTATTGAAAATGCAGACTCTACAAAAACTCCTCCAACTGACAGACAAAAAAAAGCTGCTGATGCTAAATCAGGTGATTATTCTCTTCACTTTTGGTCAGGAGAACCAATTGATTTTACAGTTAAGCAAACCATAACTGGCTTAGGTTCTGGAAATTATACATATAGTTTGTCAATTCAAGGTGGAGATGTTAAAAATTCAGATTTGAGTATATACGCTATTGTTGATGGAAAAGTTTATCAAACAGAAAAAATGGAAGTTGATGGATGGGTAAACTGGAAAAATCCTACAATTAAAGATATTCCTGTTTCTGATGGAAGTATTACACTTTGTATTAAGATTAAATGTGATGCAGGTGGTTGGGGTACAATTGATGATGTTTATTTGTATCCGTCAGATATCAAATAATTATACACTTTAAGCCCCTATTTAACTATCATAATTTTATTTTTTCTATTTTCTATAGTATTACTCTCATTCTTTATATTTTAATTTATAAGTTAATAATGAATATTATGGAATATTCTATTACTAAGTAATCAATCACTATTAATAAAAAACGAATAGCACAACTAAGTTGTGCTATTCGTTTTTATTAATAATTATCTCTCTTAGTATAATGGGTATGTAAATATTTATGTGCCTTATGGCTACCTGGTTTTTCAAAATAATCTTCATACAATTTTGTAATCATTGGATTCTTATGTGATTTTCTAAGTGGTAAGCTTTGATCTTCTTGATAAAGAGCTTTTGCTCTCTCTGTCTTAAGATCAACATCCAATAATTCTTTTGCACTTCTTATTGGTTGACCGCCACCAGTTACACAACCACCTGGACATGCCATTATTTCAACAAATTCAAATTGTTTTTCTCCTGAACGAATTGAATCAAGAAGTTTTCTTGCATTACCAAGTCCATGGGCAACTGCTGCACGAATTGTTACATCACCAAATTTAACTGTAGCTTCTTTTATTCCTTCTGTACCACGAACTACTGTATATTCAACTTCCTCAAATTCCTGTCCTGAAAGAATTTCTGAAACAGTTCTAAGAGCTGCTTCCATAACTCCGCCTGTTGCACCAAAGATTACACCTGCACCTGTTGCCACTCCAAATGGATTATCAAATTCTTCATCATCAAGATTAGCAAAATCAAGTCCAGCTTCCTTAATCATTCTTGCAAGGTCTCTTGTTGTAAGAACAATGTCAACATCCTGTCTTCCATCTACCTCAAGTTCTGGTCTTTGTGCTTCAAACTTCTTAGCAGTACATGGCATAATTGAAACTACAATAATATCATCTGGATTAATTCCTTCTTTTTCAGCATAGTATGATTTAAGTACTGAGCCAAACATTTCATGAGGAGATTTTGCTGATGATAAGTTATCTAAAAAGTCTGGGTAATTATGTTCACAGAATTTAACCCATCCCGGACTACATGAAGTAATAACTGGAAGTTTTCCTCCGTTTTTAATTCTGTCAATTACTTCTGTTCCTTCTTCCATAATTGTAAGATCTGCACCTGTATCTGTATCAAATACTTTAATAAATCCTAATTGTTTTAGGGAATTTACCATTTTACCGGTAACAGGCGTTCCAATTGGCATTCCAAATTCTTCTCCAAGGCCTGCTCTTACTGCTGGAGCTGTTTGAACAACTACATGCTTTGATTTATCTGAAAGTGCCTTCCATGTTGCTTCAATAGAATCTTTTTCGTATAAAGCACCAACTGGACATGCTGTAATACATTGACCACAATTAACACATGGTGTTTCTGCAAGTGACTTATCAAATGCACACCCAACTTCAGCTACAAAACCTCTGCTTTTTGTACCTATTACTTTAACTTTTTGAACATTGTTACAAACGCTTACGCATCTTTGGCATAAAATACATTTGTTATTATCTCTAACAATTGATGGTGATAAGTCATCAATTTTATATTCTTTTCTTTCGCCTTCATATCTTATATCTGATGCATTTAAATCTTCAGCAACTTGTTGAAGTTCACAGTTTCCGCTTCTTACACAAGTTAGACATTTTCTTTCATGATTAGAAAGAATAAGTTCTAGAGTTGTTTTTCTAGCCCCTCTAATTTCTGCTGTATTTGTTTTAATATCTAAGCCTTCTGATACTGGATAAACACAAGATGCCTGAAGTCTTCCGTTAATTTCAACTAAGCACATACGACATGCACCGATTTCATTTGTATCTTTTAAAAAGCAAAGAGTTGGAATATCAATGTTGTACTTTCTAGCTGCTTCCAATACACTAATACCTTCTGGTACCTGACACTCTTTACCATTAATTTTAATATTAACCATCGTTTAAGTGACTCCTCTCTATTAGATTTTTGTGATGGCTGCAAATTTACAGGTAGATTCGCAAACTCCACATTTAATACATTTTTCAGTATCAATTACATATGGATTCTTAATCTCGCCACTGATTGCATTTACTGGACATTTTTTAGCACATAGAGAACATCCTTTACATTTGTCAGCAATAATAGTGTATGATAGTAAATCTTTACATACTCCCGCTGGACATTTTTTATCTACAACGTGTGCTACATATTCATCTCTAAAGTATTTTATTGTACTCAAAATTGGATTTGGTGCACTTTGTCCAAGTCCACAAAGTGAAGATTTTTTAATATCAACACATAACTGTTCTAATTTATCAATATCTTCTAATTCACCTTTTCCGCTTGTAATTTTCTCTAATATTTCAAGAAGTCTCTTAGTTCCTATACGACATGGTGCACATTTTCCACATGATTCATCAACTGTGAATTCAAGGAAGAATTTTGCAATATCAACCATACAAGTTGTTTCATCCATAACAATAAGTCCACCAGAACCCATCATGGAACCAATCGCTAATAATGAATCATAATCGATTGGTGTATCAATTAATTCTACCGGAATACATCCGCCAGATGGTCCGCCTGTTTGGGCTGCTTTAAACTTCTTACCATTAGGAATTCCTCCGCCGATTTCTTCAACAATTTCACGAAGAGTTGTTCCCATCGGAACTTCTACAAGACCAGTGTTATTAATTTTTCCACCAAGAGCAAATACTTTTGTTCCTTTACTCTTTTCAGTACCAATCTGTGCAAACCAATCTGCACCATTATTGATAATAGCTGTTATATTAGCGTATGTTTCAACGTTATTTAATAATGTTGGTTTTCCAAATAGACCTTTTACTGCTGGGAATGGAGGTCTTGGTCTTGGTTCTCCTCTATGTCCTTCGATTGATGAAATAAGTGCTGTCTCTTCACCACAAACGAATGCACCTGCACCAAGTCTTATTTCCATATCAAAATTAAAGCCTGTTTCAAAAATATTTTCTCCTAAAAGTCCATATTCTTTTGCTTGTTCTATAGCTATTTTTAAACGATTTACAGCAATTGGGTATTCTGCTCTGATATACACATATCCTCTATCTGCACCTACTGCATATGCTGCAATTGCCATAGCTTCGATAAGACTGTGTGGATCACCTTCAAGAACGCTTCTGTCCATGAATGCACCTGGATCTCCTTCGTCAGCATTACAAGCAACAACCTTTTCTTCACCTGGGGCATCAGCAGTAAACTGCCATTTTAAACCAGTTGGAAATCCACCGCCCCCACGGCCACGAAGCCCTGATTTTTTAATTTCTTCTATTACATCTCTTGGAGACATTTCAGTTAAAACTTTACCTAAAGCTTTATATCCATCAAATGCTATGTATTCTTCAATAAGTTCTGGATTAATAACACCACAATTTCTAAGTGCGATTCTTTGTTGTTTTTTATAGAAATCAACTTCAGATAGAGATTTAATATTACCATCTTCAACTGTTTCTTCATATAATAATCTGGTTACAACTCTTCCTTTTAACAGATGTTCGTTAACAATTTCTTCAACATCCTCAGGTTGAACCATTGAATAAAATGATCCTTCTGGGTATACTATAACAATTGGACCAAGTGCACATAAGCCAAAGCAACCTGTTCTAACTACTTTTACTTCTTTATCAAGTCCTACTTCTGCAATACGTTTTTCAAATTCAGTAATAATCTTTTCACTACCAGAAGATGTACAACCTGTACCGCCACAGACTAAGACCTGGCTTCTGAATAAATCCATCTTTTATCCTCCTCAAATAATAATTTATAATTATTCTATTATTTATTTTCAACTTCACCAATTGTATATTCTACACAAGGTTTTCCGCCAATAATATGTTTTTCAATTACTTTTTCAACTCTTTCAGGTGACATCTTGCAATATGTAATTTTTTCCTGACCTGGTAAATACACTTCAACTATTGGCTCATACTGACATAATCCAATACATCCTGTTTGTGTTACGACTACATTGTTTAGTCCTTTTGTAGATACTTGTTCTGTAAATGCAGTAAGAACCGGTCTTGCACCTGAAGCTATTCCACATGTTGCCATACCCACAACAACTCTAATTCCATCTTCACGGTCAGTTCTTAAGTTAATCTTATCTAATGTAGATTTTCTTAATGCTTCTAATTCTGCTAATGATTTCATTCTTTTCATTCCTTTCTAGGATTGTTTCTTTTATTCTTCTTTTTCTGAATTATATATCTCTTCTATTCCTTCTTCTATGTATGATTTTATCCACATAAGTATATCAGGCTCTGTAATATCAACACCATCAAGTAATTTTTTAATCTCTTTAGTATCAAATACAAATTCATTTTCATTGTGTATATGCTTATAAATAAAATCAATATCTTTATTGCATCCTACAAGGCTAAACATTGTTTCAGCCATATCGCCAAGGGGCTGTCTGTCTATATGACTATGACCAAATACCGCCATAGTTTTTGTTCCTTTACCTACTTCACTTTCAATACTAAAGCTTCCTCCTGTTGATTCCGCAGCATGTTTAAACATAGGTATCCCAAGTCCAACTTTTCTTGTTGTTCTTGATGTTGAAAATGGGTCTGTAACTCTTTCAAGGAATTCTTTACTCATTCCCTTTCCATTATCTTCTACGATTAATGTAAGTTTATCTGATTTTATATCTTCAATAACATCAATCTTAATTAATAATGCTCCTGCTACTACAGAATTTTGAACAATATCCAGTACATGCAATGACAAATCTTTCATAGGCTTACATGTATTTAGCTAAAATTTTGTCTACATCGTCTGCAACCAAACGACCATAAACATCTTCATTAACTGTAAGTACCGGTGCAAGTCCACAAGCACCTATACATCTTGTTGCTACTAAAGAGAATTTACCATCTGGCGTACATTCTCCAACTTCTATATTAAGCTTTTGTTTAAATCTGTCAATAATATCTCCTGAACCCTTAACGTAACATGCTGTTCCAAGACAAACACCTATTTCATATTGTCCTTTTGGAGTTAAGGAAAATTGTGCATAGAATGTTACTACACCATATATTTCTGATAATGAATAGCTTGTGTTTTCTGAAATAATTTTTTGTACTTCTATAGGTAGATACCCATAAATTCCTTGTGCTTCATGCAGTATTGGGATTAATGCACCTTGTTCATCTTTATGTGCATTGATAACTTCCATTAGCTTTTCTTCCTGCTCTTTTGTTCCGCTAAATTCTGGAACTTTCTTTTCGCTCATTAGCAAGTCCTCCTTGATTACATATTGTTATTTTTTTGACGCATCATGGACCAAAAAATACGCATTGGTTTAATGCGAATTGATAATTTTATTCAATTAGTACTATTATACCAGAATATTTGATAAAATTCTAGTATAGTTATTTATTTAACGAAGAATTAATTTCAGGGGGGAGTGGATCTGACGAACGCTTTGCATTTAGACTTTCTACCCCCAAGATGTAAATCATTTGGCTTTGAAAAGTCAGAAGTGCCAAACATTCCAATGAGCCTATGAAAGAACCATAGTCTCATATGCCCTCTTATATTTTTGCAGGAGGAGGTGAACTTTCCCAATAGATTACATAGAAAGAAGAGTGAGCCTTATGACAGTATTTGAAGCTATCTATTTAATGATTTCTTTCGGTATGTTTGTTGTAGCATTTATCGCTCTTGTTGTGGATCTTATTATATTATTCCGCAACAAAAAATGATTATCCCCTACCTCCAAAAGTTTAGGATAATCATTTCTAATCCATAGGGCATGCATAAGTCTTTAACTTATGTATCCTCTTACCTATTATTATAACAGCAGCACTACCTTTTGTAAAGTAGTGTCTGCTGTTTTTTCTCTGGTTTATAATCATACTGCTCCTGATATACATTATACAATCTGCTTATTTCTCATTCACAAACATTATTTACATATATTTTTATTGTGTAATTTATTTTATCTACATCTATTCCCTCTATTTCTTAACATAGTAATATTATAATTTTTTACATATTATACAGTTTTATATGACTGCATGTTTGAAAACCACCTACAATTTATCAAGTAAACAATCTATACTTTTTTCCTCAAGCTCTATACTACAAAGACCCCTTTCAGCTATGTCCCACAAGTAGTGTGCATCTGAAGAATGTATAAGTTTATACTTTTGAAGATATGGATACTTATTTAAAGCCGTATCGTTATCTATATTTTTTGACAACTCCACTGTTTTAAATTCTAAATCATCTGGTATATAGCCAAGGTTTGATATTATGCTGTATGAAGTTTTATCAACATGGGCAGGTATTAAAACTCCTCCCAGTTCTTTTACTTTAGGCATTATATCGTATATACTTAGTTTAGATGAAACTACCAGACATTGTTCTACAAAACCAATTTGTTCGTCTTCACTGTTAAGTATTCTTTGTTCCCCAAATATGTCCACATTATTTTTAATTGGTGTTAATGTTTGCATTATAATATCTGACATCTTTTTGCACGAATTCAAGTCACGAAATAGTGCAACAAAATGTACTTCCTCTGAGGTTTCTATTTCCATACCTGGAATAACTAAAAGGTTGGTTTCTTTGGCACATTCAATTATTGCTTCTAAATTTAGGGAAGAATTATGATCTGTTACGGCAATAATATCAAGCTGCTTAATTAAAGCCATATTTACAATATTATTAGGTGTCATATCATTATCACCACATGGAGACAAACAACTGTGCATATGTAAGTCTATGTGATATCTCATAATAATTCCTTTAATTTATAGGCTATTTCAAAGGCTGTTAATCCTGAGGATAATATTGGAATGTCATTATCATCTGCCTTTTTTAAGGTGTTTGATTCTACTTCTATGTTTTCTGGTATGACTATACAGGCAATATTAGTTAATGTAGATACTGCAACTATATTGGGGTTTGTTTGAACTGTAACCCATACATCTCCTTCTTTAGCTTGACCCATTACGTAGCTTAATAAGTCACACATATATCCACCTTTAATTTCATTCTCTAAACCGTCCCCTCCTGCTAAAACGGTCATTTGAAGCTTTTCTGAAAAATCTTTTACATTCATTATTGTATCTCCACTTCCTTAATTATGGTTGTTTCGTTCGTATGCTGACATGTTTTCTTCAAGAGTCATCATTTCTTTAGCAAGCTCTTTAATTTTCTCTCTGACTCTGTATATGCAGGCAGATTCACTTGAAAATCCCCTTACTATGTCTTCTGCAAGAGCTGTACAGCTTGGAGCACCACATGAACCACAGTCTAGTTTTGGAAGATTCTTTTCGATTTCTTCCATTTTATCCATTTTTTCCATGGCTATTTTCATGTCCTGATCCAGTTTCATTATTGGAGTGTACTCAACTGGTTTAGTCCACATTACTTCATCAAGTTCAATATTAATATTCTTTTCTATTATAGTATTGTTCTTTACTAAATTTCTCATAAGACGTTTTACTCTGGTTTTTGCAACAAAACCATTTTCAACTGTTAGAGGACCACCTACACATCCACCAATACAAGCACCTGCTTCAACAAATTTAATTCCTGTTAATTTATCATCTTCTAATTTTTCTAATACGTCTATAACATTATCAATTCCGTCAACATCTATATAATCATCATCACCTAAAGCATATGACTCTCCTCCATTGTTTGCCCATCCAACTCCCTTAGGTCCTGCAATGGCAATTTTTTCAGGAGATACTTTTGATATTACCTGAGCTATTTTTAGATATGCTTCTTTCATTGAAATAACGCCGTCAATATCAGACTTTTCTCTTCCTATTGGGGCTTTTACTGCTGTTACTTTTGCTGCACATGGTGAAATGAAAAATATACCTATCTCTTCTGGCTTTAATCCCGTCTTTTCCACAGCTTCATTTCTTGCAATTAATGCTGCTACTTCCATTGGCGATTCAATTGGTAATAAATGCTCAATAAGGCTTGGAAATCTTACTTTAATCAGCCTAACTACCGCTGGACAGGCTGAAGATATTATAGGAGTACTAATCTTTTTTTGATCCATCATCTCTTTTGTTAACTTAGTTACAATTTCTGCTCCTTTTGCAACTTCTAAAACATCATCAAAGCCAATTTGCTTAAATGTTGTTAATATTACGTTAATGTCTCTAACCTTTGTAAATTGACCATAAAGACTAGGGGCTGGAAGTGCAATTTTATATTTGTATTCTGCTAACATACTTAGCGGATCTGTTAATGCCTTTTTGGCAAAATATGGACATACTCTAATACACTCTCCACAATCAATGCAGCGTTCTTTAATTATTTTTGCTTTTCCATTACGAACACGTATTGCCTCAGTTGGACACCTTTTTATGCAATTAATACATCCCATGCATTTATCACTATCAAGGGTTACTGAATGGAGATAATTTTGCATACTAATCACCCACCTTTTTAATCTCTGGTTATTTGTTTGTTCTTATTGTCATTTCTACTGTAGTTCCAACACCTAACTCTGTTGAAATTTTCATGTCATCTGTGTAGCTTTGAATATTTGGAAGCCCCATACCTGCTCCAAATCCCAATTCTCTAACTGTGTCAGTTGCTGTGGAATACCCTTTTTGCATTGCTTTTGCAATGTCTGGTATACCAGGCCCTCTATCAGCAAGTACTACTTTAACTTCTTCCGGTGTTATGTCAATATCTGCTGTTCCGCCGTTTGCATGAATTACCATGTTGATTTCTCCTTCATACATAGCAATTGCTACTCTTCGTATTACCTCCGGATCAGCTCCTAATTTTTTCAGCATTTTTTTTACATTTCCCGATGCTTCTCCTGCACCAATGAAATTTTCCCCATCTATTTCATAATGCAGCTTTATGGTATTATTCATCGATTTTTCTAACCCCCTTGCCAACTAATCCAGCACCATATAATTTCCCACATGCTATGTACATTGGCTCTTCTGTGGTCATAATCAACATGTCCAAACTATTTGCCAAATCTAATATATTTTTTTCTGGCTGTTTTCCTCTTACAAATACAATTGCGTGTATGTCCATCATTTCTGCTGTTCTTACAACTTGAGGATTGACAAGACCTGTTAATAAAACACCCTCAACCTTCACAAATGCTAATACATCACTCATTAGGTCACTTCCGCATGCTGTGTGTACTTCTTTTTCTAAATATTCTTCACCTGTAAGAACCTTTGCATCTAAAATATTCCTTACTTCTGATAATTTCAATAGATATACCTCCTTATGGTTAATTTTTAAATCTAATTATGTATTTAAATATATCATATTTTTCTTTGCTTTTCAACATAAGCTTTATGGTAATATGACAAACGCTTTGCCAATTTAGTCCCCCCTACTTCATGGGGATGTGGCTTATTATGCCTTCAAAAGGCTGACGCACCTAACATCCCAATGATCCTATTGACAAACATATTATGGAATAATTCTTCCATAATATGTTATAATCTCATTCCATGGTGCTAACTATATTTTCTATATTTCTAATTCTTTTTGTTTGGATTGTCTAAAAATGCTTTAAATATCTGGTGTAGTCCTGTACTGGCAAGGCCGCTTACCATTCCGCCTAATAAGATATCCATGTTTACAGATTTATTTATTATAATGTTTGTAATTGTTCCAAGTACTAGCATTATTAATGGAATATATTTATTTGGAATTTTTTCAAAACTTGTTTTAATTACATAACCTACACAAAGACATACCGCCACTACACCTAATACTAAATAATTAGTTAAAAAACTTATATCCATAAGGCATTCCTCCTTCATAATCATTCTATGCAAAATTTTAATGTTGGTTTGTAATTATAGGTGGTAAAGATTGCATATAAGTATGTATATGTGTTATAATAATGTAATAGGACTGCCAAGGAGGTATATTTAAATGATAAAAAAAGAGGAACATTATTTCGACTCGAAGGATAATATGACAAAAATCCATTATATATGTTGGTGTCCGGATAGTAAGCCTATTTTAATATTACAGATTGTTCATGGTATGATTGATTTTATTGATAGATATGATGATTTTGCCAATTATCTTGCTGATAATGGAATTATGGTAATCGGTCATGATCATCTTGGACATGGTTCTTCAATTAAAAGTGAAAATGATTTTGGATTTTTTGCTGATAAAAATGGAGTTGATATTCTTCTTAAGGATATGCACACACTTTCCTCTATTTACAAGAAAAAGTATCCAAATGTTCCTATTGTTATGTTAGGTCATAGTATGGGTTCTCTTTTGACGAGACTTTATTTGACTAAATATGGTCATGAAGTTAACTCTGCTATTATTCTAGGAACAACTTATCAGTCTAAGTCAATTACAAGTTTAGCAAAAATAGCTGTAAACATTTTATCACTATTTATGGGTAAAAGATATCGCAGTACTCTTGTTAATAACATGGCATTTGGTAGAAATAATAAGTCTTTTGAACCAGCCCGAACCCCTTTTGACTGGTTGACAAGGGATGAAGTTATTGTGGACAAATACATAGCCGAACCAAGAAATAACTTTATTTTTACTTTAAGTGCATACAAAGATCTTTTTACATTGCTTGGTAGACTGTCTGATGACAGAATTCTTAGCTTAATGCCAAAATATCTTCCTGTACTATTTATAGCAGGAGAAAGGGATCCTGTTGGAGGTTTTGGAAAAAGCGTGAATATTATATATAAAAAATTTCTTTTAGCAGGTATGTCCAAGGTGGATATCAAATTATATGGGGATGATAGACATGAAATCTTAAATGAACTTGATAGAAGTGAAATTTATGAATACTTATATAATTGGATAGTCAAATCAATAAAAAATAGCAGGCTATAAAAGATGTCACTGAAAAAGTCCTTTTACCATGTTGAAAGGACTTTTTCAGTAACTTCTAAGAATTGCCTGCTTTTATACTATTGTCGTATTTTATGCTGTTTTCATCATAAAGTTTGGTTTAAATATACTCTTAACAAGTACGTAATTAGCCAATAAAGAAGCACTTAGAATAGGTAAAATTACCTTCACAGTAACCATTTCTTCTAAATAAGAACATGCAAAAATATATAACAATATTCCGGAAATTCTTCCTACATTAATGAATATTTCTTTCATTATTATAAGATCCGCAAGGCTCTTGCCATTATCAGTATTATTTCCAAGTACCTCATACGTAATTACATTATGTGGTATACCCCAAAGATTTGTAAATAATGCCAATAAAACTCCATTAATTAATATACCCCAAAAATTATTTAAAGAAATTAATATAAGTGTTGATACAAAGCACATTATTGAACCTATAAAAATAAGATTTAAACGATTATTCTTACTTACAACAGATCCAACAAAAAAAGCACAAAATATAGAAAGAACTGATGTTAATGTGGTAAACTGACCTACCATTAATTCATCCTTTAAAATCATACAAACTAAAATTACAGTAACATAATTCAAAGCCCCTTCTCTAAATCCTGTAAAAAAATATCCTGAAGATATTTTATACAAATCCTTATCTGCCTCCCTAAAAACCTTAACCAGATTATACTCTCCTTGTATAACCACCTTATTTAATAGCAGTGTACCAATACAAGTTATTGCAAACAATAATAAACTAATTGTAAATATTACATAATAGCCATCAAAGTTATCCATCCTGCTTATAATAAAACCTGCCATTGCCGGAGCAATTGTAAGCATTATAGAAGTTGTTCCTGTCACCTTCCCCAAATAATTACTTCTATTTTCCACATTAGTATAATAATAAATGTAACTATTATAAGCCACAAAGTAGAACCCATTACCGCACCCACAAAAAAATGCTGCCAAATACAAATAATTAGTAACATTTTCTTTAGATACAATAACCACCAAGTAAAAAACAATAAAACACAATATACCCAGTATTGAACAAAACGGTAAACTCTTTTTCCTAAATAAAAATCCTGCCAGCATAAACGTTATCATAACCATTGCATATACAATAATATTATAGGTTCCAATAACTTTAAAATCCGATGTTAATTTCCAAATAAATACATTAACAAAAGTAGATGAAAGTGCTGTAGACAAAATAAATAATGTATGCGTAAATAAAATCAATCTTGCATCCTTGGACAATTTCTTCATAGGTTAACCTCCACATGTAATCGGTTTCAAAACAAACCATCTCTTAATGTATATACTACTCTCCTTATAATTAATTGTAAATATCCTATTTGTTTTTTTCCCTTTTGCACTAAATAAAACAATTCACGACTTTAAATTTAGCAATTTTTATTCCCGTCTTTAAGCTCATTTATGCCATGGAAAGAAGATTCAAAATATTGTCAGGCTCTCCTGACAATATTTCATTTTGATATACCCTTGGAATGTTTGGCATAACAGAGCTTAAAATATAATATTTATTTGAATGTTCATCTAAAAAATTGCACTTCATCTTAAAATAAATCATATTTTATTTGAAATTTTTTGCATATTATAGTAATATAATATATAATGTTGTAAAATGGAGGATTAAAAATTGAAAAAAACAATAGCTTTATTTACTCTTGTTATTTTGCTATTTAATTTAAGTGCTTGTTCAAGATTACCAAAACTAGATGCTTCAAATCCCATTACAGTTTCCATCTGGAATTATTATGTAGGTGAGCAAAAAAAAGCCTTTGATGACTTAGTACACGAATTTAACGATTTTTATGGTAGGGATAAAGGAATAATAGTAGAATCATATTCCAAAGCAGATATTGATACATTAGTTGAAGAGATAAATGCTTCTTTTAACAATGAACCTGGTTCAGAGCCTATTCCTGATAGTTTTTTTACATATTCAGACAGTGCGTATTCATTAGCTGAAAAGGGTCTTTTAGCTGATTTTGACAGTTATTTACCTAATGATTTTTTTAAAACCTATGTAGATGGATTTATTGAAGAAGGTCGTTTCCTCAATGACAAAAAAGAATATATACTTCCTATAGTTAAATCCACCGAAATAATTATGGCAAATCAAACTGAATTAGACAAATTTTATGCTGATAATAGTTCTTATTCAGTAGAAGTTCTAAAAACTTGGGAAGGTATTATTAGAACTTCTGAAGCTTACTATAATTGGACTGATTCTCATACAGACACCAAAAATGATGGAAAATCTTTTTTTGGAATTGATAGCATAGCTAATTTTATTATATCAACCTCAAAACAATTAGGAATAGATGTTATGTACAATGATAACGGGGTTGGTAAAATTAATTTGGATTCTAAAGTATTAAGAAAGCTTTGGGATACATATTATATTAATACTGTAAAGGGTTATTTTGGAGCATATGGACGATTTCGCTCTGATGACGCAAAAACCGGAGATTTAGTTGCATATTTAGGTTCAACCACCAGCGGTGCTTATTTTCCAAAAGTAGTTACACTAAGTGATGGTTTAGAACAAGAGATCGAATGTTCGGTCTTTAAAATGCCTTATTTTGAAGATGGGGAAGAAAAAGTTGCTATTCAGCAAGGTGCAGGAATTGCTTTGTCAAAATCAACTCCAAAAAGAGAATATGCCATGTCAATCTTTTTAAAGTGGCTTACCGAAGCTGAAAGAAACACTAAATTTTCACTTAATGCCTCTTATGTTCCTGTAACAAAAGAAGCTATTTCAAACATTGCTGAAAGCGATGAGGTATTTAAAAAATATGAAATATCACCTATTGTCACAAAAGTATTAACAACAGCTGCAAATCAAATTAATTCCGGATACAAAATGTACTTAACAAAGCCGTTTAATACCTCATATCAGATACGTATTGCATTAGAAACAGCACTTGATAATTTTACAACGTCTGCACGTACTGAGTTTTTATATGATCTGGAGCTTGGCTTAAATTATGAAGAGGCCATTAATAAATATATTTCAGAAGAAAAGTTTATAGAGTTTTCTGAAAATATGCAAAAATCAATAGTATCATTTATTAGTAAATAATATGATATTCCTGATATATTTTATTATCATATAATGTAATGTAAGATAATAAAGCAATTATTAGTAGGAGAATGATCTTAATGATAAAAAAGAAAACAAAAAAAGTTAGATCAATTAGATATATTATGTTAATCTCCATATTGGCACTTACAACACTAATGGGGATTTGCTTAATTGTAGCAATATCTTTTTCAGGAGTTTATACATCTCTTAATCAGGTTGCTTCAAAAAATCTATCTAAGATAGTATCCACCCGATCTAGTGAACTAAGTAAAAAGATGAATACATTAGCTGACATAGCTCTTAATATGTCTAACGAAATAGAAAAGCAGGTAAATCAAAAATACTCCGATGGTTCTATTTCAGAGCTTATGAAACAAGATACTACAGTAACAAAATATGTATTAAATGCTGGTCTTAAAAATATTATAAACACACTAAAACTAAATAGTGCATCTGGCGTTTTCATTTGCCTTAACAATTCTGCACATACAAATTATCTAAATAGTAATAAACATGCCTCCATATATATAAGGGATGAAGATTTAAAAACTTATTCTGAGGATTATAATAGCTTACTTACACTTCGAGGTTCAAGAGAATTATCTTTTTATTATCATATTCCTTTTGATAATTATTGGACTGAGGAGTGGTTAATTAATAACGACAATAATGTTAATTATGATTTTTATAATAAACCATATAATTCAGCTATGAAAAATTACAATCTGGAAAAAGAAAAACTTGGATACTGGTCCTATCCTTTTGATATCCTAAATGATTCAATTAAAGTTATTACTTATACGATTCCACTACTCGACTCCCAAGGTACCCCTTACGGTATTATAGGTATAGAACTTTCTGAAAGTTATATAATTAATTTCTTAAATTATTCAGAGCTTAATTATTCACAGAATTGCTTTTATTTGTTAACAGAATCAACTTCATTTAATAATGATGTCCACTCATGTATATCAAATGGTCCTTTTTCCAACTATTATATTCAAGACTCAGCACCTACATTAACAAGGAGATTAACTGATGGATATGGTGATAATATATATGAATATATAGGTGGACATAATAGTAAAGTACCTGCAATAGCTTCAAAATACTCATTGAATCTATATTATCCTGATAGTCCATTTTATTCTATGAAATGGGAATTAAGCGGTTATGTTAAAAAAAGTGATTTATTTGAAGCTTCAAATAATCTAAAAATCACTGTTATTGGAGCTTTTGTATTTATTATTGTTTTTGGTACTCTGGTAGGTTTATTTCTAGTAGATCTTATAACCAATCCTATAAGGAAATTATCAAAAGCGGTTAATTCCATTGATAATGAATATCAAATCAGCTTAGGAAGAACTAATCTAAGCGAAATTGATTCTTTAGCAGACTCTATAGAAAACTTAAGCAAAAGCTTAGTTCATTCTGCTAACTTAATTATGGATACTGTAAAATTAACTAATTCTAATATTGGTATATTTGAAATAAATGCAAAAAATAACCGAGTTTTTATGACTGAATTATTATTTGAGATCTTTAATATTGATTTTAAAGCTAAAGAATATTATATAGACTTAAATTTATGGAATCAAAAGTACGAAGAAACCTTTCAAATTCATGAGAATAAACTGGATAATGTATTTATAGTCTCAGATACTAAAACCGGAGAAAAACATTGGTATGATTTAAAAATTGTTTGTGTAGGCGGTAATGTTCGTGGTGTAATAATTGATGTAACTTCTGATGTATTAGAAAAGAAATTTTTAGAATATGAACGAGATATTGATCCTCTTACCAAGCTACTTAACAGACGTGCTTTTCTTGAACAATCCACTAATTTAATAAATACCAGCCCTAATTTAAAGGCTATGGTTATTTTTATTGATTTGGATAATCTAAAAGCATTTAATGATACTTACGGTCATGATATAGGTGATTTGTATATACAAGGAGCTGCTGATATATTCAAAAGATTTACAAAATATAATGCATTAGTTTCAAGGATATCAGGTGATGAATTCCTTATACTTTTACCAGGTAAAAGTGAACATTCAATATTGAATGTTGTTAAACAATGTTTAGAAGATGATGGCACCAATTCCATTATTCTTCCTAACAATACATTGCAAAAAATAAGATATTCCCTTGGATATTCATGGTATCCAAAGCATGCAAGAGAGTTAGATTTGTTAATTAAATATGCCGACTTTGCTATGTTTGAAGTAAAACAAAAGAATAAAGGTTCTATAAAGGAATTTAATATGGCTTCATATTTACGTGACTCATATTTACTTGATAAGAAAGAAGCTTTGAATATGATTATTGAAAACAATCTGGTTAAATATGTATTCCAGCCTATTATTGAAGTGGAAACTGCCAAAGTTTTTGCATATGAAGCTCTTGTAAGACCAGAATTCGAGGGACTTAATTCTCCTTACCATCTATTACAACTGGCTAAGATGCAGGCAAAACTATATCACATTGAAAAGCTTACTTATTTTAATGTATTTGAATGGATTAAAGAGAATCACCACAGACTTAACGGTAAACTAATATTCTTCAATTCCATACCAAACCAGATATTATCTGATACGGATATAAAGGAATTGGATGATAGATATTTAGAATACTATCCTTATACTGTAACTGAAATTACTGAAAATGAAATTTGCAGTGATGATTATATTGCTTCAAAAACACAGACCGTACGTTCAAGAAAAGGAAGATTAGCCGTTGACGATTTTGGTTCGGGATATAGCAATGATTTAATTGTTTTAAAAGCTAATCCAGATTTTGTTAAGGTGGATATGTCTTTAATCCGTAACATACACATTGAACCTAGAAAACAGCATTTAGTTTCTAATATTATCAACTATTGCAAATCATTAAATATTAAGATTTTAGCTGAAGGTATTGAAACCTATGACGAGTTAAAAGTTTTAATTGAATTAGGTGTGGATTATCTTCAGGGTTATTATACAGGAAGACCACAACCTGATATTACTGAACTATCTGACATTATTAAAAAAGAAATTCAGGAAATAAAGAAAATTAACGGAATTTAAGACTCGTCTTTTTTATAAAAAAACTCCCCATCAGGGGAGTTTTTTTAGTATTAATCTCTAGCCATTCTCTTATAGCTTTCTAATCTATTCTTAGCATCTTGCTCTGTTTTAACAAATAGTTCTTCTGCTACTTCTGGGAATGATCTTGTAAGTGAAGAATAACGAACTTCACTCATAATGAAATCTCTAAAGCTTTCTGTAGGTTCTTTAGAATCCATTACAAAAGGATTCTTTCCTTCATTAGAAAGTAATGGGTTGTAACGGTACATATGCCAGTAACCTGCTTCAACAGCTTGTTTCATCTTAATTTGAGCATTAGCCATACCGCCTTTAATTCCGTGGTTAATACATGGTGCATAAGCTATAATAAGTGATGGTCCTGGATAACTTTCAGCTTCTTTTAAAGCTTTGATTAATTGAGCCTGACTTGCACCCATAGCAACTTGTGCTACATATACATAACCATAACTCATAGCCATCATACCAAGATCTTTTTTCTTAATTCTCTTACCGGATGCCGCAAACTTAGCTACTGCACCAACTGGAGTTGACTTTGAAGATTGTCCACCTGTATTTGAGTAAACTTCTGTATCAAATACAAATACATTAACATCTTCACCAGAAGCTAAAACATGATCTAATCCGCCGTATCCAATATCATAAGCCCAACCGTCTCCACCAAATATCCATTGAGATTTCTTAACTAAATGATCTGAGTTTTCAATAATATCAGTAAAGATTTGTTTTGCTCTTTCATCTGAGCCTTCATATGCTTTTGCAACTTCTAATAATCTAGCTGATGTTTTCTTAGATTCATCACCAAGATACATTGAATCTACCCAAGCATTTAAAGCTTCTTTAGTTTCTTCTGAAAGGTTTAGATTCATAGCTTCTTTAGCTTTCATTTCTAAGCCTTCTCTTATTTG
Organism: Mobilisporobacter sp.; assembly: GCA_031549965.1. GTDB lineage: Bacteria > Bacillota > Clostridia > Lachnospirales > Lachnospiraceae > JAVBPB01. The sequence goes on from JAVBPB010000069.1 coordinate 19,774, forward strand.
TTTAACACCTAAATACATACCATATCCGTATTCAGCATTATCTTCAAATAATGAGTTACCCCATGCAGGACCTTGTCCTTTGTGGTTTGTTGTATATGGTGTTGAAGGTGCTGACCCACCCCAGATTGATGAACATCCTGTTGCATTTGAGATGTACATTCTGTCACCGAATAATTGAGTAATTAATTTAGCATATGGAGTTTCTCCACAACCGGCACAAGCACCTGAGAACTCAAGTAATGGCTGTTCAAATTGGCTTCCCTTAACTGTATCAATCTTTGAAGGGTTTTCTTTTGGAGAAATTGTCATTGCATAATCCCAATTAGCAACTTCTGCTTCTTGAGTACCAAACGGAACCATAGTAATTGCTTTTTCTTTAGCTGGACATACTTGAACACAGCTTCCACAACCTTGACAGTCCATTGCAGATACTTGCATTCTGTAGTTATATTGGTCAATACCTTTACCATTTCCTTTAACGCTTTTAAAGCTTTCAGGAGCATCCTTAACTTCTTCTTCATTCAATAAGAATGGTCTGATTGTAGCGTGAGGACATACATATGAACATTGGTTACATTGAATACATTTGCTTGAATCCCATTCAGGAACCATAACTGCAACACCACGTTTTTCAAATGCTGCTGTACCTTGTGGGAATGTACCGTCTTCACGACCAACAAATGTACTAACTGGTAAGAAATCACCCTTTTGTGCATTAACTGGCTGTACTAATTTTGAAATAAATTCAGGAACTTCTACTGTTGCTGCTGCTTTATCTTCCACTGAATCTGCCCAAGATGCAGGAACGTTAACTGATGTAATGCCTTCAAGACCTTTATCAACAGCCGCATTGTTCATACCAACAATAGCATCGCCTTTTTTACCATATGTTTTTTCAATAGCATCTTTCATGTATTTTACTGCATCATCAATTGGGATAATTCCAGTAAGTTTAAAGAAAGCTGACTGTAATACTGTATTTGTTCTATTACCAAGTCCTAATTCTTTTGCAATCTTAGTTGCATCAATTGTATAGAACTTAATGTTGTTTTCTGCCATGTATTTTTTCATAGCTGCTGGAAGGTTTTTATCTAACTCATCTGATGACCATTCAGTATTAAGTAAGAAAGTTCCATTAGGTTTTAATTCGGATAACATATCATATAAATATACATAAGCCTGATTATGACATGCTACGAAATCTGCTGTTTTTACTAAGTATGTTGAGCGAATTGGTTTTTTACCAAAACGAAGATGTGACTGAGTTATACCGCCAGATTTCTTTGAGTCATATGAAAAATAAGCTTGTGCATACATGTCTGTATGATCACCGATAATTTTAATTGAGTTCTTGTTTGCACCAACTGTACCGTCTGCTCCAAGTCCCCAGAATTTGCAGCTTGTTGTTCCTTCGTCTGCAATGTCAATTTCTTTACCTGTGTTAAGAGATAAATTAGTAACATCATCAACGATACCCACTGTAAATCCGTTCATTGGTTTTTCTGCATCTAAATTATCAAATACAGCAATTATTTGTGCTGGTGTAAAGTCTTTAGAACCAAGACCATAACGTCCGCCTACGATAAGTGGAGATTTTCCTTTGTTAAAGAATGATGTACAAACATCTTGATATAATGGTTCTCCAAGTGAACCTGGTTCTTTTGTACGATCAAGTACCGCAATCTTAGTACATGTTTCTGGAACTGCTTTAAGGAAGTGTTCGATTGAGAATGGTCTGTATAAATGAACTTTAACCATACCAACTTTTTGTCCCTTAGCAATTAAGTAATCAATTGTTTCTTCTGCTGCTTCACAGCCTGAACCCATAGCTATAATTACTTTATCAGCATCAGGAGCACCATAGTAGTTAAATAATTGATAGTTTCTTCCTGTTAATTTATTAATTTCTCCCATATACTCTTCAACAATAGCTGGAAGATCGTTATAAAAGTTATTAGAAGCTTCTTTTGCCTGGAAGAAAATATCAGGGTTTTGAGCTGTTCCTCTAAGAACTGGATGCTCTGGATTTAATGCGTTTCTACGAAATGTGTTTACAGCGTCCATATCAACGATTTTTGCTAAATCATCATAGTCAAGACATTCTATTTTTTGTATTTCGTGAGAAGTACGGAAACCATCAAAGAAATGTAAGAATGGTACACGTCCTTTTATAGTTGCAAGATGTGCAACTGCTCCTAGATCCATAACTTCTTGAACTGAGTTAGATGCAAGCATTGCAAAACCAGTTTGTCTACATGCCATAACGTCTGAGTGATCTCCAAATATTGAAAGTGCATGTGTAGCTAATGCTCTTGCACTTACATGAAATACTGATGGAAGTAATTCACCTGCTATTTTATACATATTAGGGATCATAAGTAAAAGACCTTGAGATGCTGTATATGTAGTTGTTAATGCTCCTGCTTGAAGAGAACCATGTACTACACCTGCTGCTCCTCCTTCAGATTGTAATTCAGAAACTTTTACAGTTTGTCCAAAAATGTTCTTCTTTCCACTTGCTGCCCATTCGTCAGTTACTTCTGCCATTGGTGAGCTTGGTGTAATTGGGAAGATACCTGCTACTTCTGTAAATGCATAAGAAGCATATGCAGCGGCTGTATTTCCGTCCATGGTTTTCATAATTTTTGCCATGTTCTTTCTCCTTTCGGTTAGTGGTATTTCATAAAATTTTAATGAAGAAAAAATCATTCATAGTACTATTGTACCGTATTTGGAGTGCTTACGTCAATATGTTAAAAGATTGTTTTGGGGGAATTATTGTACTTTTTTTAGTACTTAGGGAGTGTCTTTTTGTTTTATGATTTAATCGAACTTTAATAGTAACTTACTACCTTTATTAGACATATAATAATACATCTACACTATTTTATATTAAGTATAAAGTGTAGTTCTTTTAATTAGTCAAATAATGAAATTCTAGTACCATATTTAATAAATCCTAAATCTTTGTGTTTGATATTTATGCAATGCAAGACGAAGGATCTGGTACTAGGTGTAATTTTATTTTTTATATATGGCATATAACTGAAAAATTATTTGATGTTTTCTTTTATGAGAGGATGTGATATACGCCTATGTTTAAAATAAATAAAAATAATAATGCAAAAATTTATCAAGATGTACTGATTCAATCAGGACGAAAAAATGTTGTTTCTGCTATTACGATATTTTCTTTGGCTCATTCAGAACTTTTAGTTGGTGCTACTAATATGAAGCTTATTGAATTGTCTAAGGAAGCAGATAAGATGAAACTTTTAAGTACTAAGTTTTCTAATGATTTAAAATCTAATTTAAGTCATTTTAATGATAATATTGGCGATATTAACCAAAATATGAACAAGTTAAATGAAACAAGTCTAAAAAATAATGAAAGTTTAAAAAGACTTGATGAGTCTAAAGAATTATCTTCAAAAGCTTTAGATTGTGTAATAGATAATAATGAACAGTTAAATAATCAAATTAATAAAATAGATGAAATTGCTTTTAATATATCTAGTGTTGCTGTACAAACAAAATTGTTGTCATTTAATGCGTCAATAGAAGCTGCACGAGCTGGTGCTGCCGGTAAGGGATTTTCTGTTGTGGCTCAAGAAATTGCTAAGTTATCCAATCAAACCCACGAATATACAGATAATGTTAATGATATTTCATATACTATAAGACAGCAAGGGCAAAACAGTTCTAAAGCTCTTACTAATTTAAATGAAAATTTATCAATATTTTTTGAAGAAACTAAGGATATAATGCAAAGTATTGCAATAGATTCCAAAGATACTCAAAATGCTATGATAAACCTTGAGAATGTAAACAGTTCCTTTGTTCAGGTGTCAAGCTCAATGGATGAAGCCTTAAGTACAATTGATGATACCTCCAATTCCCTTCAAAAATCAGTTCATTTTGGAAAACAATTATCAAAAGCTTCAAAAAAAATGCAACAATCCATTTCTTCCACTATTATATTAAGTGAAGATAATTACATTGTTTCTATTTTAGCTAATCGTTTAATAAATCACGCTAATTTTTTATCAAATATTGTAAAAAATGGCGGTTCGCTTAAAACAGTTTCCGATCACCATTCCTGTCCTTTTGGCAAATGGTATGATTCCAATTTAGATAACTATTCAAATATAATGGAATATAAGGAAATGTACCCTGTACATGAACATTTTCATAATTTATGTATTAATTACAACTCAAGTCCAAATATAGATGTATTAGAAGAATTAGCTTTTGTTTCATGCAATGTGTTTGATAAATTCATAAAGCTTATAGAAGCCATGGAATACCTGGCAATAAATGTTGATAATAGTCTATTCAATGTTAGGTAAATTAATACTGTTATTAATAAAATACTTCAATAAAGTACCTTTTAAAAACTCTAAATATCTCTAACCATTTAACTGTAAGGTATATGATACTGCAATACCTTACAGTTTTTCAATTCTCTCTCATAACAAATCTTAATCCTAAAAATTATCAAATACCAGCTTTGCCTCAAAAAATAAATCTAAAATTCTATTTCCTATTAGCCGGCTCTATATTAATGGATTTACCCTTAATTTTTGCATCATTCATTACCTTTAAAACTTCTTTTGCATATTCTCTTGGCACTTCAACAAAAGTGTATTTATCATACATATCAATAGAACCTACTAATTTTCCTGGCATTCCGCTTTCACCTGCAATGGCACCAAGAATATCACCTGGTCTAGCATTTTGTTTTTTCCCTATGTTAATGAATAGTCTCACCATGCCTTCTTCAGCACCAGTATCTCCATAATCATCATTACTTGATATACTTTCTATATTTTGCTGACTATCTTCACCTAATGACATCTTTAAAAAGGCTGCTGCAACATCTAAAGAAGTATAATCTTCTTCGTTTACCCTTGTTTCAATTAGGTCAATAAGTTTTGATAGATCTTCATTTTGTATAATGTCGTTTATTTTATCTAAGACTTTTTCAACTTTTATGCTTGTAACATCATTAATGGATGGTATTGCTTGTGCTACAATTTTAGTTTTACAGTATCTTTGTATGTCTTTTAATTTAAATACTTCTTTTCCTACAACAAATGTAAACGATTTTCCTGTTCTTCCAGCTCTTCCTGTTCTTCCTATTCTGTGAACATAATACTCATCATCTTGAGGAAGGTCATAGTTAAATACTGCTTCTACATCATCAACATCAATTCCTCTGGCTGCAACATCTGTAGCTACCAAAATTTCAGTTTTACCATTTCTAAAGCTGTTCATAACCCTGTCTCTTTGCTGTTGCTTTAAATCTCCATGAAGTCCTTCAGCAAAATATCCTCTGCCTTGAAGTGCTTCAACTAATTCATCTACCTGTCTTTTTGTATTACAAAATACTAAAGATAGTTTAGGATCATGCATATCTAAAAGCCTAGACAATACTTCTTCTTTGTTTTTTGGCTTTACTTCATAGTAATATTGTTCAATATTTGGTACTGTTAATTCTTTTTTTACTACCTTTACTATCTCTGCATCTTTTTGATAAGTTTTTGCAATGTCCATTATGGCTTTTGGCATTGTTGCAGAAAATAAAATAGTTTGTCTTTCTTTTGGAATTTCTTTTAATACTGTTTCAATATCTTCTCTAAATCCCATGTTTAACATTTCATCAGCTTCATCTAATACAATCGTATTAACCATATCAAATCTTACTGTTTTTCTTCTCATATGGTCAAGGACACGTCCTGGTGTACCAATTATTACCTGTGTACCTGATTTTAATGATCTTATTTGCTTTGAGATTTCTTGTCCTCCATAAATTGGAATAACTTTAAGCCCGTTTAAAAATTTAGCAAGACTTCTTATTTCTTCAGCAACTTGAATTGCTAATTCTCTTGTTGGGCATAATACTATTGATTGGAGATTTTTATTCTTTACATTTACATTCTGTAATAAAGGAATTCCAAATGCTGCTGTTTTTCCGGTTCCTGTTTGTGCTTGTCCAACTATATCCTTACCTGTTAATACAATTGGTATTGCTTTTGCCTGAATAGGAGTTGCTTCTTCAAAACCTATTGCTGTAATAGCCTTAAGAATTTGTTCTGATATCCCCAGTTCACTAAATTTAATTATTTCCATCTATATTTTCCTTTCTATATTAAATATAGGTTGCACCTAATATTTTCTTTAATTGAAAATAAAAAAAGTTTTAGACTTTATGTAAACTAAAGAGCTAAAACTTACACCTAATTATTCAAAATCTACATAGTGTAGGGTAGCATATTTAACTTTATTTGTCAAGGGGTTTCTTGTGTTTCATGAAGAGTGTTAGATAGGGGTCTTGAAAAAGTCCTTTCAATGTCGTCAACTAAAATCAAAAGGCCGAACTGTAACTACTTACTAAATAATTTGTTAAATCATCTTGACATATATTTCTACATGTTGTAATATAATAATTACATAACATAGTTTTGAAAACTATGTTATGTGGATATAATAATTGTATCATGTTGTTTGTCATAGTATGCATTTTTAATGCATATAATTTGTTTAATTTATTGGAGGTTGAATAATGAAAAATATTAGAAGTTTAAAAGATCCGGGAAGTGCGATTACTCATTTTATTGGTATGCTTATGGCTATATTTGCTGCAACACCTTTACTTATCAAGGCTGCTAATGCACCGAACAAGATTCATCTTGTTTCCCTTTCAGTTTTTATTGTAAGTATGATTTTGTTATATGCTGCCAGTACAACTTATCATACTTTTAGTCTTTCTGATAAGGTTAATAAAATTTTAAAAAAGATTGATCATATGATGATTTTTATCCTAATTGCTGGTACTTATACTCCTGTATGCCTTGTTGTACTACCAAGAAATATTGGAATTAAGCTTTTTATTGTAGTTTGGAGTATTGCTATTATTGGTATTTTAGTTAAAGGTTTTTACATTAACTGCCCGAAATGGTTTTCTTCTGTAATTTATATAGTAATGGGCTGGACTTGTGTTCTTGCTTTTACACAAATTATTAATTCTCTTCCTCTATCAGCATTTTATTGGCTTTTATCTGGAGGAATTATTTACACTATCGGCGGCGTTATTTATGCACTTAAATTGCCTATTTTTAATAATAAGCATAAATATTTTGGTTCTCATGAAATATTCCATCTCTTTGTATTAGCCGGAAGTACCTGCCACTTCATTTTAATGTATAGCTATGTGGCAAGCATGCCTATTATTTATTAATCAAAATTGAATTATACCAATTTCAGCTTTGCCTTAACAAACTAAATTTCCTCAAGATATGATAATAAGGCTGAGAAAAGGCATTAAGTGCAATGGAAATGAGACTATGGTTTTTTCATAGGCTCATTGGAATGTCTGGCACTTCTGCTTTTTCACAGCCTTATTATTCATATCTTGGGGAGCAGATATCTAAATGGCAAAGCGTCACTTAGCATCACTCCAATTTCGCCACCCTAATCAAACACAATTATATCCCTTCCATTTTGTGGATGCTTAAATATAGTAGTATTAACACCGTATACTTTATAAATATTTTCAGTTGTTATTACATCATTAACATTCCCAGAAGCAAATATTTTCCCATCTTTTAACATTATTGCCATGTCACTGTATGATATGGCAATATTTAGATCATGTACTATATTGATTACGGTTATATTTTGTTTTAAACTTAAGTCTTTTATAATTTTCATGAACATAAGCTGATGCTTTATGTCAAGGGAACTTATTGGTTCATCTAATAGTAGTATTTTGGGTTCTTGGGTTATAGCACGTGCTAATATAACTCTTTGAAGTTCTCCACCGCTTATTTGTGTTATTAACTTGTCCTTTAGGTGATAGATGTTGGTTTTCTTCATGGCTTGGTGGGCTATTTCGTAGTCTGTTTCATTGTCTGTTTCAAATGCTTTTTTAAAAGGAGTTCTTCCCATTAATACTATTTCCTCAACTTTGAATTCATACTCAATTTGGTTGCTTTGTCTTACTATGGAAAGCTCTTTTGCTAAATTGGTTATTTTTATATCTTTTAGGTTTTCTCCATTGATTAGTACACTTCCGCTTTTGGATTGAAGGGATTTGGAGATTATGCTAAGGAGGGTTGTTTTTCCTGAGCCATTTGGTCCTATTATACTGTATACTTTGCCCTGTTTTATATTAATAGTAATATCTTTTAGGATAGGGATGTTGTAGTAGTCAAAGTTAATGTGGCTTAATTGAATTTTATCTGCCATTTTGTCCCCTCCTTTTTCTTTTGTATAATAAGAATATGAAAAAAGGTACACCTACTAGTGAGGTAATTATGCCCACAGATAATTCTTTTGGTGCAAATAAAGTTCTTGCTATACTATCACAAAAAATCAAAAAAATGCCTCCCATTATTGCTGACATTGGTATTAGTTTCTTGTGGTCTGGACCTACAAGAAATCTTGCTATATGGGGTATAATAAGACCTACAAATCCGATGGAACCACATATGGATATAACTACGCTTAACATTATTGAGGTTACCAATATTGAAATTATTTTTAATTTTCTTATGTCAATTCCTAAACTTTGTGCATCCTTTTCACCTACTAACAATACATTTAATGACTTCGACTGAGTATATAAAATACTTGAACATATGACCACTACTAAAGCCAATGTAAGTAAATACCTGTTTGAAGAATTACTAAAGGAGCCTAATGTCCAAAAATAAACTTTTTCAAGGGTTTGCCTGTTAAATACTAACAATAACGTTGTAAGAGCCGAAAATAAATAGTTCATTGAAATCCCCGTAAGTAACATTGTTTCAACATGGGCTTTATTACCAAGCATAGATATGTGAAATACTAACATAATGGTTATTAAAGCAAAAATCAGGGCAAAAATCATGGTTGAACCATATCCAAATATTATCCCGCTAACAGGCAGTAAAAATGAAATTGCTACTCCAAATGTGGCACCGGATGATATTCCAAGTACATATGGATCTGCCATTGGATTTCTGAATATTCCCTGAAAAATAACTCCAGAAACTGACAAGCCTACTCCCGATAAAAGTGCTGATAAAATTCTTGGAAGTCTTATGTCAAATACTATTTTAAAATACTGTTTATTAATATTATTAGTGTCAATTAAATTTCCCAGTAAAGGAATCCTTGAACATAATATTTTAATACTATCTATAACCTTTAGGTTTGAACTTCCCATTGTACTTGATATACTTATAACTATTAAAAGTAACATTATTACACTTAAAAATTTTACTAAAATATTTTTTTTAGGTTTCATTATTATTCCTCTAATTAACTATTAATGAAAGATATTTACTAATTCTTCAAGAGCGTCAATAATTCTTGGCCCTTGTCTATTTAATAAATCATCATTAATTTCGTATATTTTGTCCTCTTTAACTGCTTTTAAATCCTTATATCCATCCGCAGATATAAAGTCATTTTTAATATTATTTTTATTTGATAAGAAAATAATATCTGGGTTTGCTTCAACTAGATTTTCATAACTAAACATCCAATTAGTTCCGTCAAAAGCTATATTGTTTCCACCAGCCAGTTCTATTAATGTATTGATGAATGTATCCCCTGTTGCTGTAAAATCTCCGTATTCTCCATATCCTACCATATAATAGACATTTGGTTTATCAAGCCCTTGTACACTTTCTGCAACTTTTTTAAGTCTTAATTCCATATCTGCTACAATTTTATTGGCATTATCTGTTTTATTCAAAATCTTTCCCATATCTGTTATTAGTTCATATGTGCCTTCAATGCTTTCTTGTTTATATAAAGCAATTACTGTAATTCCTTGTTCTTCTAATGTTTTAATAATATCCGGATGAATTAATGAAGAAACAAATACTACATCTGGGTTTATCTCAACAATTCTTTCAATGTTAATATTAATTGTGTCTCCTATATCTTCAATATTAATAATATCTCCCGGATAATTACAGTAAGAAGTTTTACCCACTAATTCGCTTATTCCTCCTACGGCACATATTGTTTCGGTCAAATTAGGTGCTGTCGATATAATAGTTTTAGGTTCTTCATTTAAAATAATCTCTTTTCCCAATGAATCTGTGTACTTCATTGGATATATATTTTTCACCTCGGATACCTGACTAGTTTCTTCTTCGTCTTTTGTGCTCTCTGTTGTTTGATTAGATGATTCTTTTCCTGTTGCATCCTCTGCTTTGTTACATCCTGTTGCTGTTGTTAGTAATAATGTTATAATCATTACCATTGTAAAAAGTTTTTTCATTGTATCTCTCCTTAATATTTTTTAATATTGATGGAAAATTTACATAAAAATACCCACAAAAGTGGGTTTAATTTACGAAGCTCTCCCACCGAAAGCTTGTTTTCTCAGTAGTTGGCAGGTCTCCTGACTTATGCTTCATCCTTAGTTTTCCCTTCTCTGGATAAAATCCAAATGGTTAATAATTATCTCAACTTTTTAGCTAAATAAACAGTAAAGTTGAATACATTTATTATGAAAACTTTGTCCACAAATACAGTAGCGGGGGCTGTAACGGATTCTGACCGTTTTCCCTATTAAGTTTATTAAAATAAACACCAATTACCAATTCATATTTATTATAGAATACATTGTAAAACTTAATGTGTATTCACATTTTACATTATAAGCACGATTAAAACAAATGTCAAATTAATTTAAAGATATTGATAAAATCAGAAAATATGGAGCCTTAATAAGGCTCCATTATATCTATAATAAAGCAACTGATAGTACTAATTGTTAGCATAAAACAAACGAGAAACTTGTAAAGGATTCAGTTGCATATTTTATTTAGATATGTAATCCCTTCTCGTCTGAACATATTATATTATACGCTATATTTGTTTTATTGTGCTATTTATAATAAATAAATTTTCAATAAATTGTATCAATAAAAAAATGAGTAAATACTAACTTACCCATTGACTAAAATCAAATAATTTAATATAATATAACTATCAGTTTTAGAAAATATTAAGATTTGTTACAGTTATTTTTAACTTAATATTAACTTACTTAATATTTTAACTAACATAATTACATATTAAAAGGAGAAGAACATATGAAAAATCTAAAAGTATCCTCAAAATTACTATCTGGCTTTTTAGTAGTAGCATTACTTGCAGGCATTGTAGGGGGTGTAGGCATTTTTGCATTATCCAATATTAATAACTCATCTCAAAACATGTATGAAGTTCAGACAAAACCTCTACCGGATATTTCCCATGCAATTGAATATGCCCAACGTATTCGTGTTCAAATCCGTAATGTTGTTTTATACTTAAATGACTCTGAAAAAATGAATTCCGCAATAACAGATCTTATGGGTCGTTTTGAAGGACTTGAAACATATATTGCTAACTATGATTCATCCATCGTTAATCCTGAAGCCCGTACGAAATTTGATGAATCAAAAGACCTATGGTCTAATCAGATAAAACCAGCTATATTAGACATTATCGCTAATGCTCAGGCAGGTGCATCACAAGAAGAATTAATGGAGCAGATGTTAGTAGTTGGTGCTCCGACAGATACAATGGTAAATAACTTTGTTAGATGTTTGGAAATTAAAGTAGATGCTGCTAAGAATGCTAATGCTTCAAATGAAAAATTGTTTAATCTTATGTTAATTATTATTATCACTATAATAGTAATTGCAATTACATTGGCTATAATAATTGGTTTATACATTTCAGGTTTAATTTCAAAACCAGTTAAATTTATTACTGATTTAATGTCAAGAATAGGAAATACAGGTGAAATAACAATTTCTGAAAGTGACCTAAAACATATTGAATCTATTGCTCTTCAAAAAGATGAACTAGGAATTTTATCTGGTAATATTGGTAAATTCTTAAAAGAAATGCTTCTTCCAAAAGCACAAATAATGGATATTATTGCTGCCGGAGATTTAACAGTTAATATTACAAAACTTTCAGATAAGGATACTTTATCTAATTCCATGGAGAAAATGGTTGATAGCCTTAACAATATGTTTACAGATATTAACAGCTCAACTGCACAGGTTTCTATTGGTTCAAGGCAAATAGCTGAAGGCAGTCAAACACTTGCACAAGGCTCTACAGAACAGGCTTCTGCTGTAACACAACTTTCTGAGTCCATTAGTAATATTTCAAATAAAACCACTGAAAATGCAAATTTAGCAAATAAAGCTGCTAAACTTGGAGATACAATTAAAAATAATGCTCAAAAAGGCTCTGGACAAATGGAACAAATGATGACTGCTGTAAAAGAAATTAACGAAGCCAGTCAACGTATTAATAAAGTTATTAAAGTTATAGATGATATTGCTTTCCAAACTAATATTCTTGCACTGAACGCTGCTGTTGAGGCAGCTCGTGCCGGACAACATGGTAAAGGTTTTGCAGTTGTTGCTGAAGAAGTTCGTAATTTAGCTGCAAAAAGTGCTGAAGCCGCTAAAGATACAGGAGGTCTTATTACCAATACTATTGAAAAAGCTGAATTTGGCTCAAAAATAGCTGAAGAAACCTCTGCATCACTTTTAGAAATTGTTTCAGGTATTAACGAATCTAGCTTAATTGTAAATGACATTGCAGTTTCATCTTTAGAACAATCTGAGGCAATACGTCAAGTTAACAAAGGTATTGAGCAAGTTGCTATGGTAGTTCAGCAAAATAGCGCTACTGCTGAACAAAGTGCCGCCGCTTCTGAGGAAATGAGTGGGCAATCTGATATGCTAGAATCACTTGTATCTCAATTTAAGATTAAGGGTGTAAATAACAATACATATTCAAGTTCACCTAGAAAAAGCACAAAAGCCAGCAAAAAAACTTTGTCTTTGACATCAAACGATGGATTTGGTAAATATTAATATTTAGAATTTAAATATCTTAATCTTGCATTTAAAAAATAATGCAGCATATAGTTGGTTAATTAAACAACTTATGCTGCATTAGCATATTGAAAGCATTTATTTTAATTTATATACCCTCTACTCTCTAATAAGGCTTAATGGATTTACACTTTCTTCTTTTTTCGTTATTTGAAAATATAGATTAGGACCTTCTAATTCGTAATATACTGTTTGTGTTCCAATCTTGCCGATGATATCTCCCTCATTTATCTTATCACCAGCTTTTAAATTTACTTCTGATAACTGACCATATATCATTTTATAGTTATTTCCCAGAGAAACAGTAAGAGTAATTCCAGTTTCAGGTAATGTTTCGATTTTTTCTACCACACCATTTGCTGCTGCTTTTACCTTTTGACCAACCTTAGATGATATAATAATTGCAGGGTTACACTTGTATTGGTCTAATGTTTGAAAATATACTGTTCCATCCATATTATAATTTAATATAACATTTCCTTCGATTGGCCATATTATTCCATTAGATTCCTTAAAATTCAAGTCATTTTTTTCAACTTTTGAAGAAATAACTTCTTTTGTTTCTTCTTTCACTTCGTCTTTATCCGTTTTTTCTGTGGTTACTACCTTATTTCCCATGGTTTCTTGTAGTTGTTCAGTTGTCCCTTCCTGTGCGTCTTCTAAAAAAATTTCATCGTATTCATCATATCTGTTATAAATTTGCTCGTTATTTGCAAGCTCTTTATCCGGAGATATGATTAATTCATTGTCTGCACTTTCAACTGGTTCTGATTGGTCTGCACTTTCGGTTTGAATTTCAGCTAATTCATTATTTGCTTCTTCCTTTGCTAAATCTTGTGCCGGCTCATTTAAATCCACCATGTTTTTTTGATCCTTTTCGTTTGTAGATATGGAATACATACCCGCCAATAAAGTAACTGCAACAAAACATACTAATAGTACTGCGTAAAAGCCTTTGGCTTTAAATAATGCTTTTATTTTATCCTTTCTCATCTAATCACCTCTGATTATATTTTCTCCAGAAATGATTCCTTTATACCAATAATTTTACTTTTTTATTATTTCTACTCCACTATAGTAGTGTTTAAGGATTTCTTTATAGTCATGACCTTCTTTAGCCATAATATTGGCACCATATTGGCTCATTCCTACTCCATGACCAATCCCTTTGCATATTATTCTAACATTTTTCTCATAATTTTCTATGTACATACAACTAGAATTTAACCCTAGTATTTTTTCAAGTTCTTCACCTGTATAATCTTTATTTCCAATTTGTATTAGCTTAATATACCCTAAACTATCTCGTTCTATTACTTGTATACTTTCAAAAAAATTATCTTCTGACAGATTTATTTCTTCCAAATCATCTGCTTTACTAATTAGATCTAAAATTTCTGATACTGCACTTACAGTTATTTTCATATTGTCATTTGCTTTTGTATCATATGAACTGTCTACGCTAGAAAGATACGCAATGTTATGACCCCATGCTTCTTGTGCACTTCTTGTTTTTCCAACACTTAGTGAATGATATACTGCTTCAATTAGTTGGTCTTCATATTCCATAACTTCTCCTTTAGTTGCGTAGATTGCATTTTCTAATTTGGGCAGAAAGCTTGCGTACGCATCATATCCCCATAATTCTTTAAGTGCTGATATGCTTAGATACTCCTGAGATAGATCTTTGGCATTTATTTCTTTTTCTTTTATGGTTTCTATGGTTTTTAAGGCTCTGGTTCTTGCTATTACAGCTTGTGCTTTTAGGGCTTCTACTTCATTGTCGGCAGGCATTTGTGCGGCAACTACTCCTATTATGTAGCTTTCTAAATCTATTTCTTCAATGGATTTGTCATCTGATACTATTATTTTTAGTTCTCCGGTGTCTATGTGTTTTACTCTTTCTGAGTTTCCGGTCATGAATAATGTTGTTATGTATGGAAAAATTAGTGCTGATAGTGAAATTATTAGTGATTTTATTATGAATTTTTTCATTGATTTTTCCTCTTTTCTTTTTGTGGTGTTTTATTATATTCCTTATTGGGGGGAAATATTATTTTTATTTTTGATTCTTTGAGGGGGACCCTTTGCTTTTTTATTTATGTACCACAAGATGAGAATCAGCAGACTATGAAAGTCGTATCTCTTATATGTATTTTTGTATGCAAAAAGCATCTTAAATGTTTTATGTTTTTAACATTTAAGATGCTTTAGAATATTTTTGCACAGGTTGTTTATTAGTATTTAACCTCTTCTTTTGTAAAATTTTGCAAAGATAATTCCACTAAATAGGATTAGTAATGTAACTCCTGTTATAATTAAATTTTCTATGCTGTGGATGGTTGTATTTAGCATTCCTTGCTGTGCAATTTCGGCTTGGAAATCTTTTGATGGAAAATTTTGAGGCGTATTGTTTATGTTGCCTTGATTGTTTTCGCTGTTTACACTATTTTCATTGTTTTCTTGGTTTTGAATGTTTTGATCTGGTGGTGCTATTTGGTTGGAATTATTTGTGTTAAAATGCCTTTGTGGCCTTCCTCCGAAGGAATCTTCTCCATCTTCATTGTTGAAGTTTTGGATGTTAAATCCTTTCATGTTGTTTCCGCCTTGGCTTCCAAGAGCGGTCAGGTTAATTGTTGAAGCATCTAATAGTAGGTCTTTTGTACTTTCTTGTCCTTGGTTGGTTGATGGAATTATTCCTTCTAATTGACCTTCAATGCTTTTTGCTCTTAGATTTCCCAGTTTTATAAATTCTGAAATGGATTGCTGGTATTCTTCATAGGTGCAAAATGAGGTTGGATCGTTTTTTACGTATTCTGATATTTGGTTGGTTAGACTGTTTACTGTGTTTTCAAAGTAGCCATTGTTGAAGTATCCTTCTACTATTTCGTTTAGATATTGGTGGTACTTTTCTTTGTAGGATTCTACTTCTAGTAACTTGCCTAGTAATGGTCTGTCTGATAGGCTTACTCCTGATACAGGGGTGTCTATTGGGAAGTTTACTACATCTGATGCGTTTGATGATTGAAATCCTCCAAATGCAAGGTTAAAATCCCATGGTAAGATTGTTATTTGACCATCGTTTTCATATAGGTAGTAGTTATGTCCCATATTGCTTACGTAACTGTCTAGGTTTACTATTACTGTATGTGCGGCGAAGTATTTTAGGCAAGCGTCTATGTCAATGTATTTTTCTAGATCTATGCCGTTATTTATATTTTTTATTGCCTCTATTACTCTTTTATAGTCTGTGTTTGTGGAATCAAAAACTGCATTGTCGAATATTGCCGAATAGCTTTCAATTTCGTCGTCAACATATTGTAATGACACGCCATTTGATGACATTCCTCCGTTTGGCATGTTTGAGGTGTCCGGCCATCCTTCTGGTGGCTGCATATTTGTGTCTTTTGGCATTTGGTCAGGTGCCCATTGATTTTGTGTATTGCCATTTTCTGTAGTTGTATTGCCTTCATTGTTCGTGAAGTTATTGATTATTTCATTCATTTGACCATTTCCACGCATACCCATGCTTTCTGGTTTATACAATTTTCCTTCACTGTTATAGGTTCTTGCTAAATAGCTGTCTTCTAACGCTTCAACTGCTAAATAAAATCCCCATGTACTGCCGTTAACTTTTATGTCTGCATATGCATATATTGGGGTGTCTACTCCTATATAATTCATTAGATCGTAGGATATATACTCTTTCATATATGTGTTGTCACTTTGTATATTGTTTAAAACTATTTTATCAAGTCCAAGCCATGTTTGGCCTTTTATATAGTGGTCAAATTCTATTTTGAAGCTATATCTGTCTGTGGTGTCATCACTTGCAACCATTGAAAGACTTGAATTTCCTTTTGGACGTATTCCTACGCTTTTTATGGTTGTTCCGTTTATTTTTATGTCAGCCATTATATATTCTTCACTGGTAGCATTGTCAAGCATATTTTGCCAGTCTGCTTCATCTGCGGTTATTTCAAAGCTTAGTATTTTATTTTTGTCCATTTCAGACTCATATGCATATTTTTCAGATGCAGTAATGCTCTTTATACTGTCTGGAGATAGTGCTACTACCGCTAAGAAGATTATTATCAATGACATTAATATAGCTGTTATTAAGGTAACTGATTTGCTTTTTATCATATTACACCAGCTTTCTATGACATATAATCACCATTGTAACTTATTAGTGCAACACTTTCTACTCCCTTTATGGCTTTTACTGCACTGACAAATTTAGTATCATTATCTTTAAGTCTTATTTCTAAGGTAAGTTCCATACCGCTGTTATTTAGTGTCTTGGATTTGATTGTTGATTTTTTTACATTTCCATTTACTGCATTTAAAACATTATTTTCGGAGCTTTCTTCACATGCTACAATAAAAATATATGGACTTTCTGTGGTTTTTTTGTTTACAAATAATATAAGTATTATTCCTATAAATAGGGAGCCTAGTATTGCAAGTGGTAATAATCCTGCTCCTAATACTATACCAGAAGCTATTGACCAGAATAAAAATACAATGTCTAAGGGTTCTTTAATTGCAGTACGAAAACGTACAATTGACAATGCACCAACCATACCAAGGGATAGAATAATGTTTGATGTAACTGCTAATATGATTAATGTGGTGACTAAGGTTAATCCAAGTAATGATACTCCAAATCCTGATGAATACATAACACCAGAATAGGTTTTTTTGTAGATTGTAAATATAAATAGTCCAATTGCAAATGCACATACCATTGCTATTATCATATCAAGGGCTGAAAAACTTGTTATATTTTCCATAAAGCTGGATTTAAATAGATCGTTAAAATTCATTTGTTTGTCTCCTTTTTAATTATTATCCGTATATACGACACGATGAATATTTTGAATATGCTGTTGTTTTACGTTCATTTGATTGTATTATATCTCTTATTACATCTGGTAGAAATTCATCAAACTTTACTTCCATTAATAGGGTGCTATCACTGTTTACTGGTACGGTTGGAAGATTTTCGTCAAATAAATTTACCTGATATACCCCGCTTTTTATGTTGCTGTCGAAGGTTATTCTTACATTTCCATATGGGTATACATAGGCTTCTCTATTGTAATCTACTATTGTTTTTGGTCTTAGCCTTCTGCTCTTTATATTTGCGTAAAAATCAAGGATAAGCGGATCTTTGCTTTTTGACATCCAGCTTATGTCTCCTTTTATTATTGATTCACATTCTTTTTTGGTTAGTTTTGTTTGCCTCTTGTTGCAAAGTCCGTTTATTTTGCTTTTTTTCTCAAGCCTTATTGTTTCGTCGCTAAGATCATATATGCGGATTCTGTATTTGTCTCTGTAGATTAGTCCGTCCATTTTTTCTCTAAGGGCGGTATCTTCAATGCTGTCAAAATATAAACTCCTTATGTGATAACGACGATCTTTTTTTGCATTTTTGTCTAGTTTGCAAACTGCTCTTAACCTTTGGGATATGCAATAGTAGTCCATTAGGTTTATTATGTGCTTGGCTTCATGCCTGAATTTTAGTTCTGCCATTTATTCACCTCCGCTTTTATGTATAGGTTTATGTTATACTACTTATGTGATGGTTTTGTTAAAAAGGCATGAAGCTTGTATGAATTGTATTTTACTTTACAAAATTATGTTTTCTTTAGAAATAATAATAATTAATTTATCATTTTCTATTAGTTAATTGGGTATAGGTGTTCATTTTGTATTTTTTAGTTTTAATCTTTTGTTAGGATAGTTTTGTATAATAGTTACTGTAAAAAATCTAATAAAATGACCTTGATTATTAACTTTTATGTGATAAAATCTAATATATAGAATAAATAATTTAGGAGGTCACATGAATAAACAACTTTTTAATAATAATTGGTATTTTAGTAAGTTTCCAATTGAAGAAGAGATAAGCCTTGATGTTATAAAAGCAGCTTTGTCTTGGGAACTTGTTGAAATTCCACATGATTTTTTGATTTATGATGTTAATGATTTATATGAAAATACTTATGGTGTTTATTATAAGGATTTTATTGTCTCTAAAGATGAGATTGATAATCGTATTTCATTTAGATTCGATGGAGTTTATATGGATGTAACCGTATACATTAATGATAGGGAAGCTGTTTTCCATCCATATGGTTATTCTACTTTTGAAGTTGATATTACTGAATTAGTAACAAAAGGTTCTAATAGAATTGTTGTTGTTGTAAAGCATATGGCACCTAATTCTCGATGGTATTCTGGTGCTGGTATTTATAGAAATGTTTGGATGATAACTTCTGGCAAAATTTTTGTACCTACTGATGGAGTTTATATTTGTGCTAATAGTACTGATGGAAAAGTTGATATAAATGTGGAGATCGAAGGCAAGGTTTCTGATGTTATTGTGAAACATACTGTGTTTAGTTCACTTAAAGAAGAAGTTTTAGTAAGTACTGGTGGTGAATTTCAATCTGTTAGTGTTTCTAATCCTTTGCTTTGGAGTATTGAAGAAACTAATTTATATACGCTTCACACGGAACTTATATTAAATAATCAGGTAATTGACTCTTTGGATAATAATTTTGGATTTAGGAAATTAGAATTTAAGCCTAATGAAGGGTTCTTTTGTAATGATAGATATTATAAGCTACATGGAGTTTGTTTGCACCACGATTTAGGTGCTTTGGGTGCGGCATTTAACACTGATGCTCTTAGAAGGCAATTGGAGATAATGAAGGATATGGGGGTAAACTCTATTAGGACTTCCCATAATATGCCTGCACCTGAGTTAATGGATTTGTGCGATGAGATGGGGTTTTTTGTAGTTTCTGAGGCCTTTGATATGTGGGAATTTTCAAAAACTACATATGATTATGCAAGATATTTTAATGAATATGCTAAAGAGGATGTTAAGAGTTGGGTTAGACGAGACAGAAATCATCCAAGTTTAATTATGTGGAGTATAGGAAATGAAATATATGATACACATGCAAGTACTAAAGGGGTTCAGATCGCTAACATGCTTAGGGATAATGTTGAACTTCATGATCCAAATAAAAATGGTTTTTCTACTATTGGGTCTAATTTTATGGAATGGGAAAATGCTCAAAAAGTGGCTGATACACTTAAATTTGCTGGTTATAATTATGCTGAACATTTATATGAAAAGCACCATGAAAAATATCCCGATTGGATAATATATGGCAGTGAAACTTCATCTGCTCTTAGAAGCCGTGGTATATATAATTTTCCGGCACATAAAGCTTTACTTACTAACGATAATTTACAATGCTCAAGTTTTGATAATAGTGTGGCCAGATGGGGAAAATCAGCTGAACAATCTATTATTGATGACAGAGACTCCACTTTTTGTGCCGGACAATATGTGTGGACAGGTTTTGATTATATTGGGGAACCTACACCTTATACCACTAAAAACAGTTATTTTGGAATAGTTGATACTGCTGGGTTTAATAAGGATGTTTATTATTTATATAAATCTGCTTGGACAGACTATAAAGCCACTCCTTTTGTTCATTTACTTCCATATTGGGATTTTAATGAGGGACAAATTATTGATGTTTTTGCATATACCAATGCACCAAAGGTTGAATTATTTGTAAATGATATATCTTTGGGAGTTCAAGAGATTGATCAGTTACACGGTAAAAAGATTCATGGAGAGTGGTCTGTTCCATACACTAAGGGATTTATTAAAGCTGTTGCTTATGATGATAATAATTTAATTATTGCATCAGATGAAAAACATAGCTTTTCTGAACCGGTAAATATCTGCCTAAAGGCTAATAAAGAATCCATAAAAGCTAACGGCACATCCCTATCCTTTATAGAAATTTCATTAACTGACACTGATGGTTTTACTGTAGAAAATGCAAGGAATCGAATTAAAGTTGAAGTTTTGGGAGAAGGTCGCCTGGTTGGTTTAGATAATGGAGATTCCACTGACTATGACCAATATAAATCAAACAACAGAAAGATGTTTAGCGGAAAACTTCTTGCCATAATTTCATCCACCCTTAATTCAGGTGACATTATAGTAACTGTATCAGGCATTGGTTTAAATACTGCTTCAATTAAAATAAAATCTGTAGTTGAAGTAGCTATAGAAAAAACTATTGTTCCGCAAATTATATATAATGACTATGATACTACAGAAGTTCCTGTTAGAAAAATTGAATTATCAACAGCTAATTCAAAAAATTTAACTTCTGACAATAGAACTTGTGAAGTTACAGCAACACTACTGCCAATTAATTGCACTTACAAAAATATATCTTGGGCAGTTGTGGGAATAGATGGGCTTAAGAGTATTATTTCAGAAGTCAAAGCCAATGAATCAAGTGCTTTAGTAACAGCATATGCTGATGGAGATTTTAAATTAAGAGCCATTTCTTATAATGGAAAAGCACACCCTGAAATTATTTCAGAAATGGAATTTTGTGCCTCTGGATTAGGTCAAACTACCATAAATCCATATGAGTTCGTTATTGCATCTCATTACACTAACAGTACCGGTGCATTTAAACAATTGGAATATGGTTCTCTTGGCAACATAGATGATACCTACTCTGTTACCTACGACAACATATACTTTAAATCCTCAAGTTCAGATAATCTCCGTCTTCACATAGGAAACAGTCTGGAAAAGGATGTTCCAATAGAGATTTATGAAATTAGTGAAAAAGAAGAAAAATTATTATTCACTGCTGTTTTCCCAAAAAATGGAAGATGGGATGGGCATGACCCTTATGATTTTAAATTAGATAAGCCATTAGCTGGAATTAAAACCTTGAAGTTTGTAATTAATGACCGAATAACTTTTGGCGGTTTTGAATTTATTGAGACAAACCCTGCCTTTGAACAAACTTTAACAAAAAATGCTCTAAAAATATATGGAGATAACTATACACTTACAGAAGATTCCATAGAGAATATCGGAAACAATGTTGTTTTAGAATTTGGAGAAATGAATTTCACAAATGCAGGCACAAGTAAAATTTGTATTCATGGAAAAACCCCAAATTCAAACAATACTATCCAATTAAAGATTAATAATGAACAAGGTTCTCAAATTCAAATTTTAGAATTTACTCATTGTGTGGAGTATACAACTAAAGAATTTATTATTGACTCGATTACCGGCGTTAATGAAATTTCTTTTATTTTTCTTCCTGGCAGTAACTTTGATTTTAAATGGTTTAAATTTAATTTAAATCAATAACTTATTTTGAATTTAGTTTTTGAAATATTATTCCTATTGTAGAAACCTCTGTCAGCTTTGCTTTAAGCTTTTATGTTTCTACAAAGGGATATTGGCAAAAGTCAACAATTTTTTGTAAGCAATGTTCCAGAGTAATACAGAAATAGTTAGTTATTGGAAATGTCAGTGTAAACAAAGTAAAGAAAATGATTTATAGACTGAGTGAAGAAGAAATTAATCCCAGTGAAGGTTATTTAAAATTACAGCAAAGAGCAGCAAAAAGTTTAGCTAGGTTACAATTCAACCATCTTTCCAAACTAAACCTTTTGAGTCACAGCTTTACTACAGCATTTGTGTTCATCTACATTGTCATCATGTGGTGTTGTGTCAAAAAAATTCACATAATCTTGTACTTAATCTGGTATTAATCCTCGTATGTTAATATTTATTTGTACCTCCAAAATATACATTTTCCATAAAACAGAAAATTCATCACTTATTTAGCCGCATAAGTCTATCTAACGCTTCAAGAATATATACCCTTGGACATGCTAAATTAAATCTTTGAAATCCTATTCCAGAATTTCCAAAAATTTTACCATCACTTAATCCCAAATTGCATTTATTAATAAGTATATCATTTAATTCCACTTGTGACAAATTGAATTTACGAAAATCAACCCATAACATATAAGTTCCTTCTGGTTTTATTACTTCCAATTTCTTAAGATTTTTCTGAACATATTTAGTAAAATAATATATATTTTGATTTACATTTTGAACTTGCCACTCCAACAATCTTTTAATACTAAACTTTTTGAATAACAGCTTTGCCAAAAAATATGAGCGTACATTCGCCAATCAGAAAAAAGTTCAAACCATATCTAAATATCTTCCAGCTTCATTGACTCTAATATATTAATTGAATTGACTACAAAACTATTCCATTTTGAATTCCATGCTCTTAGTTTTTCTGCTTTTTCTGATTCTAACATTCCACTAAATATGTACGAATTCTTTATTAGCTTTTTAATTGCCCTAAGATCAATTAACAATGCATAATATGTTTCCCAAAAATCATATGCCAACCCTGCATAATTAAATAATTGAGGATCATCCGAGCAAATGACACATTGTACACCTCTTTTTAAGTATTCCCCATATGGATGCATCCTAAGATCAGATACATACCTTAGAATCTGATTACTTATAGGACAAATTTCAAGTGCAACATTATTCGAGATAAAAAGCTCCATTAAATTAGGAAAATTATATAAATTAATACCATGTCCGACTCTTTTACTACCTAGCAAAAATGCAGAATACAAATTACTATTACTAGACCAGTTTGTTTCTCCATCGTGAAAATAAAATGGAACTGTAAAACGATTCTTACAAATCATTTCTGCATATTCATCTGTTCTTTTACCATGATCCTCTTCACTTACTAAATCATATCCAATTATAAAATCTGTACCATTATCTTTAAAATTTCTTAATTCTCTCCATTTCTGTGTCAAATGAATTTGAGATTCTACATCTGATACTTCTTGATTTCGAGAACCAGAGATAATAACTTTAAGTTTAAAATCCATATATTTGCGTTCTGATTTTACTACCTTATATGCATCAAAAATTCTTTGCACTAATTCAGTCTTATCAAAGGCTACTTCTGATGGTTTAAAATTAACATTGTTTATTTTTTGAATATCTTCCATATTATCATCAACCAAAACAGAACGATTTAACAGTCTAAGTTCCACATAATCAATATTGTCATCCATTAATGTTCTAAAAGAACTTTCATAATATTTGTTATAAATTATTCTAACATTTAAAATAGTTGAGATTCTATACATGACATCATGAAATTCATCCCAAATATTTACTACTTTATCAATTCTGTCACTGCTTATTGTAAACAAATCAATCATTTTCTCAATTGTTATAAGTCTATTAGATATAGCATATGATAAACTATAATAATTTGAATATGAACATCTTTCCGATAAATAAAATATTGTACCATAAATCACTTTATTAGTAGTTTCTCCTAAATAAATATATATCTTACTATTTATTTCTCTGTCACTCAAAAGCATATCAATGAACTTGCCTATATCAATACAAGCTCCTGTATGAATATGAAGATTTCCGCCTTTTGGCATATTATGAAATATTCTAAGTAATGGATCCTCTTCTACTATTCTTCGTATTTTATAAAAAGGTAAAGATGTAGGATATAGTTTTTTATCATACCTCTTTATAAAAGATTGACGAAACTTATTCATTAGATCATTAAGCTTAATTTCATCTTGTGAAAGCTGTGGTTCATTTTTATCAAAACCACTAGTTTGATCCTTATAAATTAACTGTTCTAGCTGTCTTTTATAATTATCATAAGAAGGTAGTTCATAACTTTCATCTTTTGATGATTTGAGATTATCTTCTAAATTATTAATTATATAAATCCCTCTTTTCTATAATATAATCTATAACTTTTATATCATTTTATTTTAGATAGGTGTAGTAATCTGGATATAAATGTCATATTATGACATTAGCATATTTTGTCAAATAAGTCAATTACATTTATCATTTTAATTTTATATTTATTAAAATAATATATTATGTATATGTGGCGTTAAATCTTAGATTTTTTATTAAATTTAACACCGCTTTGTAAATAACTTTCCATACTTATTCTTTACATATCTTGGTCTGAATATAAATCATTAAACAGATTTTTTATTGCAAAAATACTTTATCGTTACCTTGTAAGAGAAAAAAACTTATAGTTCAAGGAGTGACTTTAACTATTATATAGGCTACTAATCTTCTTAATTAATTTTATAATTTTTGTAATTTTTTAACTTCTCAAACGTTTAGTATATGTAAAAGATAGTGATTTATTGCCAAATATTTCAATTCAATTGATGTTAGCATAATAAAAGCAAATAAAATAAATTTATTTGAAAGGAATACATAATGATACCAATAAAGGAGGACAGTCCACCAATTCTATAAGGCTTTCTTTTTTATATCTTTTAGTAAAAATAAAGCCAAAATCAATACTAAATTTTAGTTGATATAGCATTTATAAAACTTTAAATAAAAATTGTTAAACCAAACAATAAATATACTAAATTTAATTTTGGATAATAACTTTTCCATATAACTTACCAAAATACTAGGAGGTAATTTTTTATGCTAAAAAGAAAACAACTAATAAGCCTTGTTTGTTGCCTAATATTGATACTCTCTTCAAGTATTAATACAAATGCATATACATTAACACTTTGTAAATTTAGCAATCAATCTAATATTAAATATGCAATAAGCAGTACTGCTGCATCATATAGTAGTTATATAACTCAATATGCTCCAAAATGGGCGACCTATTGCCCACAGCTTGGAATATCAGCAGGAGGAAATGAAAATATTTATTTTTATGGTAATTTAAGTTATGACAATGGTGCATTTGCTACTACAATTCGAACAAATGATAACTATTACTCAATTACTTTTTATAGCCAATTCCAGACGCTTACAGCTTCACAACAATATGAAACAATTGTCCATGAAGTTGGTCATACGTTAGGTCTTGACCACTGCCAATCTAACAAAGAAACTATTTCAGTTATGAGAGCAACTGGATTTAATGGAAAGGCATATCCATTATCAGATGACATAGCTGGAATTAATGTCATTTACAAATAATAAAAATATTTTTAACACAATGAAAGGAGTTTAATTATGAAAAAAAACATTATTATTTTATTAGCTATGGTTGTAATGCTTTGTTTAACTTCTTGCGAAAAGAAACCTGAGCATAATGTTATATCTGCAAAAGTAAGAGGATTTGATACATTAGAAGAAATGGAAGACTATAGTAAAGTAATTGTTAAAGGAATAAGAGAAGACTATGAAGAACCCATTATACAAACATCTAACGGTCATATCGTATCTGGATTTACTTTCTCATCTTTCAAGATAACAGAAGTCATTAAAGATACTTCTGGTACTTTGGAAAATGGTAGCACGATAACTATTTTAGAAAATGAGGTATATGATAAAGATAACAATATTATTTATCATACAGCTGATTATAATATGATGGTAGAAGGTAATGAGTACCTATTATTTTTAGGTAAAAGTAGCACTAATAATCTTGAATACTATGTTTCAGCTGGTATAAATTATGGAACCATATCTTTAGAAGATGATAAACGAGCAGTTCAATATAAAACTGTAACTGGAGAAAAATCAAAGGATTTTAGTGCTTATACACCTATTTGGGACGCTGCTAAAGAAAAATACATAGAATAGTATTTTAAACAATTGCCTAAGCAATCAAAATACATCAACCTGAAATCAGGTTGATTACTAAAATAGCAAGCACTGCCTGTGTACGTACACTGGAAAAACTTAAAATGATTTGGACTTATCCTTATAACGACATCTGCACCTTTTGATGTGGCTTCATAATAGTTTTTAGCAGATGCATAGCCAGCATCTGCCAAGACAATATCACCTTTTTTAAAATTATAATGATTAAAACTTTCAGCAGTATGGTGGTCTGTTATTTTTACTTCACTCATGCTATTATTATTTAAGCTATAGCTCATATGTACACGATAAATCTTTTTACTATTTCCATCTTGTTTGAAATTAGAAGCATCAATTAAATCCTAAAATCCCTGCATTTTTTTAACCTACAGGGATTTTTACATCAAATACATCAAAAATTTGTTTTTGCTCTTTTGTTAATGGCTTTATATTTTGGTGTTATATGTTTGCTACTTTTATTTTAGACAAAGTTATTAATAGTTTATCCATTGACATTTTTTTGTATAAGTTTTTATCACTCATTACCCTATGAATATGTGATGTTAGTATTAATGCAATAAATCCTATAAACACTTTGTTTTGCATTCTCTCATCACCATGTACACGTAACCGGTTTAGTTCAAGCATATTTTTAAGTTTATAAAACCCTTTTTCTACTACATCTTTAGTTCTATATATTTTTATTGCTTCGGCAGCCGTTTCTGTGTAATTGCTAATTAATACCAGCCAACCTGCTGTTTGAAGTTTCTTTTTAATTACATCTTCTCTAATCTTAATGGTATAACCATTTTCAGCTTTTTTGTTCTTTCTTATCATTAGATATTTTTTATACTCTAATTCATTTTTTGGGTTTTGGGGGTCTATAGTAGCCATGTCCTTTAATTGGTTTACATAGGCATAAATTTCATTTTTTTCTTTTATACCTTTGACTGGGTTATAATACGTATGAGTATATACATTCTTCCCAGTATCTCCCCACAAACTTGTTTCCTCAAATCCCTCCACTTTTTAATTTGCAACCCTTTAAGAATCTTCCTGACTATTGGTCTTGCTCCATTGCTCACTCACAGGTATATGGCTTAAAGTTTATTGAGGGCTTTCGGCTTACTCGGTTGCTTGTGTATTGCTTACCTTGTAAATACATTGTGTCACTAACTTTAGTACGTATCAATAGTATTACTCACTAAAGTTAGTACGTATCTTTTATATATTTTTCACTAGTATTAGTTCGTTATTTGTGTTATAATGATTAATATAAATTATTATTAAATGGTAGGTGAATATATGGCTATATCCTTTGATAAATTACTAGTAGTTCTTAAGCAAAAAGACAAAACCCCTTATAGTTTGAGAAAAGATAAGATCGTTGGAACAGAAACAATTAAAAAGCTTCAAACTGGTATAGGATACATTGATACAAGAACAATTAATAACTTATGTGAATATCTTAGTTGCCAACCTGGTGACATAATGGAACATATCCCAGATGAAGAACCCTGTAAGGAATAAATTAACTTTAAAATCCAATACTATGTATGAAAGGAAGTGTTACAATGGCATTACCACAAGAGCAAGAAATAACATATACGATTGACGATATCTATAATTTACCTGAAGGTACCAGAGCAGAACTTTTTGGCGGACAAATTCACTATATGACACCCCCTAGCACTAAGCATCAAAGATTATTAAAAAATGTTCTTACAATCATTGACAATTATATTAATTTGAAAAATGGTTCTTGTGAAGTACTCCCTGCTCCATTTGCTGTTTTTCTTAACAAAGATGATAAAACATATGTCGAACCAGATATTAGCGTAATATGCGACCCTAATAAGATAAATGATAAGGGTTGCAATGGTGCTCCTGATTGGATAATAGAAATTACATCACCCAGTAATTCTGTACATGATTACATTGACAAATTATCACTATACAAATCAGCAGGTGTTAGAGAGTATTGGATCCTTAACCCTCAAAAGCAAATAATTGCAGTTTATTATTTTACTGAAGAAAATTTCTACCCTCAGAATTACACCTTTAAGGATAAAATCAAAGTTAACATCTATGACGATTTAATAATTGACTTTAACGAAATTAGTATATAGATCACTGAATATTTAACAATAAGGTGTATGCTGCTGCATATGCCTTTTTCAATGGCAGCAGATTTCAACGTATCGTTCTCGCCGATAGGTTGGTTCAGTTATCCAAGCCTATGCTTTTAAAACACCTCTGTATTAGCGTTTTTAGAATGTATTTCTCTTAAAGGGTATAAAACCTACCCCTAACACATTTCAGTTTGTAAAATTACAGAGCAGACACTAAATACTAAGCTTAGAATTGATTTAAATACTTTTGCTATCATTTTTCTGACCTACGCTAATGATTGTTGAGTTTAGTTTTTCATTTTCATCTATGCCTTTTAGCATTTATGTAAAATCACTATG
>JAVBPB010000111.1:0-16644 GCA_031549965.1 Mobilisporobacter sp.
GATGCAAATATCAGAGAAAGTGGAATCCACATGTTTTCTGGACATATGTCATTGAAATTTTCAAAACTTTCCTTACATTTATTAAATACCATTATAATCGAATCACGCATATGTTTTGTTCTAAAGTATTGATTACATAAAATCGTACATCTAATACTTTGTAATCTTTTTCTTCATCAACACCTATCTTATACTGATGATTTCAGACCTCCAAAAGTCAATGACTATGTCCAAATTTTCAATGGTTTGGTGCTTAAGTTGACGACATTGAGCGTCCGTCATAACATCAACTCAAAACCCCTCACCACAAGGGCAACCTAACCCTAAAACAAGTCCCCTCCAAATCCCCGCTAGAAACCCCAACACTCCCCTTATAAAGCTCTACAATATGCTTAACAATAGAAAGCCCCAGTCCAGTCCCCCCAAGCTTTCTTGACCTCCCCTTATCAACTCGATAAAACCTTTCAAAAATCCTTTCAAAATGCTGAGGTTCAATACCAATCCCCGTATCCCTAACCTCCATCAAAAGTTCATTCCCCTCTTCCTTACAAAATACAACAATCGTACCAACCTCTGTACTTTTAATAGCATTATCAATAAGATTAATAAACAACTGCTTTATCCTATCCGGATTACAAGGATATAAAGAAATCTCCCCCTCTACAACAAGCTTAAGCTCAACCTTATCAGATACCTTAGGCTTTAACAGTTCAATTACTTCACTAATAATCTCTTCAATATTACTAGGTCTAACATCTTGTTCATTTTTAGATTCTATCTCCGACAATAATAAAATATCCTGAATAAGTGAATAAAGCCTATCCGCTTCAATATCAATAATATCCAAAAACTTTCTCATTTTTGCCTTGTCATCTATTTCAGATTCCTTTAATGTTTCAACAAAACCTTTAATAGAAGTTAAAGGTGTTTTTAATTCATGGGTAACATTAGAAACAAATTCCGTTCTAATATTCTCCAATTTTTTAATCTGAGAAATATCTTCAATAACCATTAACACCCCTAAAGCCCTTTCATCTTCCTTATTCAGTGGCGTTCCCGTAATTCTAATTGCTATATCTGTATTTGAGCTTGAACTTAACATACCTTCTTGAACTATAGTTGTTTGATTTTCTCTCACTCCATCAATAACATTAAATATAGCTGCATTTCTAATTATGCTATATAGGGATCTGCTTAATAAATTTGAATTTTTAGTATATGTTAAATCAACAAATGTTTGGTTATAAAACTGAATTGTATTAGCTCCGTCAATTGCCACAACTCCGCTGTTCATACTGCTAAGAATAGCTTCCAGTTCTGAATTTCTAGCCATAAGGTTTTGCATATTCTTTTTTAATATTTCAGACATATCATTAAAAGCATTAGTAAGCCTTCCCAGTTGATCCTTATTTCTTGTAAATATCCTCGCTTCAAAATTCCCCTTTGAAATCTCTTCTGCTGCCTCAGTAATTTCAATAATAGGTCTTGATATAATCCTAACAAAAAATATAGAAATAACAATTGCAACTGCACAGCTTATTAATACAGTAATGATTATTAAATTAATAAGTTCCTTATTAAGCTTCATTAATTCAGATTGAGGAAATGATATTCTAAGTACACCTTCAAAGGATTGATTTTTTATATGAATAGCACAATAAGTTTCTATTTCACTCATAGTTTTTGAAAATCTTGTAACCGAAACCCTTTCACCATCTAAAGCCCGCCGTACTTCTTCTCTGGTTGCGTGATTTTCCATATAAACATACTCATCATTACTAGAATCCTTTACGACGTTTCCATTAATATCTATAATAGTTATTCTAATATTATATTTTTCTGAATATCTGCTGACAAAATCATTAATTTCTTCCTTAGTTCCAATATCTTCTTGCTGGAATAATTCTGCCAAATTATCAACTTTTAATAAATTATATTCTTTTCCCTCTGTTTCAATATAATTATAGCCTTTAGTCCAAAATGCCGCCGCAACAATGAAGGTAGAAACTAAAATTACAATAAAATAAGAGAAAAATATCTTCTTTCTCATTAAATCACCTTTCTTATTATCTATACAAACTTATATCCTACACCCCTTACAGTTTTAATATACTCCGGATTGTTGTCATCTTTTTCAATCTTCTTTCTAAGATTTCTAATATGCACGTCAACTGTCCTTGTTTCACCCGTGTAATCATATCCCCATATTTTTTCTAACAACAATTCCCTTGAGTAAACCCTTCCTTTATGTTTTGCCAATAAATAAAGAAGCTCAAATTCCTTAAGAGGCAGTTCTATTGTCCTGTTATCTATTTCTACTGAATGTCTTGTTTTATTAATAACAAGGTCTCCAATAATCATCTTTTCTTCCATTTCCTCTGTTTTAACTTCAAAATACCTTTCAATTCTTCGCAAAACTGCCTTAATTCTTGCCATTAATTCATTTAAACTAAATGGTTTTGAGATGTAATCATCTGCACCTATTTCAAGGCCTATGACTCTGCTAAATTCATCACTTTTAGCTGTAAGCATTATGACGGGAAGGTTTCTATGAGTTTCACTTAATCTGATTTTTTTTAAAACCTCTATTCCATCTATGCCCGGTAGCATATAATCAAGCAAGACAAGATCAATATTTTGCTTATTAATTTCTTCCAATGCAGCTTCTCCGGTTTCAGATTTTATAACCTTATAACCATTAGCTTCAAGATTAAAGGAAATAAGTTCCAAAATATGTTCTTCATCATCTACAGCTAATATTGTTTTAACACTCACATCATTACCCCCCTTTAGGATAAAACCAGCTCTCCTGTTTTTATAAATTTTATCCAGCCAGCTATATTAGTAGAATGATCTCCCATTCTCTCTAAATATTTAATAATCATTAAATAGCTTACACATTGAGGTACAACACTTGGATCTTTTTGCATCATATTAGTAAGCTCGGTTAATATTTCATGAAAATAATCGTCTACAATATCATCTGCAATTATAACTGCTGAAGCTTTTTCCAAGTCACTGTTAACAAAACTGTCAATAGTATCAATTACCATTTTTTTGGTGGCATTAATCATTTCTGCTAAATGATGAGGAGGGTTAATCTTTTTTTGGTTACTTAATTTTATAATATATTCCGAAATATCAGCACAATGATCAGCAATTCTCTCTATATCTGTAATAATTTTCATTATAGAGGTAACTTTTCTAAGATCTGAAGCAAGAGGCTGCTGTTTGGCAATAATATTAATACATGCTCTTTCTATATGCTGTTCCAATAAATCAATTTCATCATCCCTTACAATAATCTTTTTTGCAAGACTTATATCTAATTTAGTTAATGCATTTATAGCATCATTTAAAGACATTTCTAAAATACTTCCCATTTTTATAACATTGTTGTTCAATTCTTCAAGTTCCAACAAAAACACATTTCTTGGCATTCATTTACCTTCTTTCTTAATTTAATCAACCGAATCTTCCGGTTATATAATCCTCTGTTCTTTTATCTCTTGGGTAATTAAAGATTTGATTTGTATCTGCAAATTCCACTACTTCACCTGTTAAAAAGAAAGCTGTTTTATCCGAAATTCTGCTTGCCTGTTGCATATTATGGGTTACAATAATAATAGCATATTTTTCCTTTAATTGTTCAGCCAAATCTTCAATTTTTAAAGTGGAAATTGGATCAAGGGCTGAGGTCGGCTCATCCATAAGTAAAACCTCTGGTTCAACTGCTAATGCCCTTGCAATACAAATACGCTGCTGCTGTCCTCCTGATATACCTAAGGCACTTTTCTTTAATCTGTCTTTTACCTCATCCCAAATAGCTGCCTGCCTTAAGCTTTTTTCAACTACTTCATCTAGTACAGATTTTTTCTTAATACCGTGAATTCTTGGCCCATAGGCTACGTTATCGTAGATACTCATTGGAAATGGATTAGGTTGCTGAAACACCATTCCAACTCTTTGTCTTAGTTTTATAACATCTATTTCACCATAAATATCTACCCCGTCTAATAATAGTCTACCATCAATTCTAACATTTTCAACTAAATCATTCATTCTATTTATAGTTTTTAAAAATGTTGACTTTCCACAGCCTGATGGTCCTATAAATGCAGTAATTTTATTATTTTCAATATTCATATTTATATTTTTTAATGCATGAAACTCTCCATAATGTAAATTCAAATCTTCTACTATAAATTTTACACTATTCCCAGCTTTTTCTTTCATAAAGCACCATCTTTCTTATATTTTATTTTTAGCAGTAAATTTATTAACAATTAGCTTAGAAGTAATATTTAAAATAACTATTAATAAAATTAAAATTATTCCTATGGAACAAGCTGTTTGTATATCATTTTCTTCTTTCATAAGTGTATATGCTTTTATTGTCAACGTCGCACCACTTGCACCGCTTCCAGTTAATGCTGTAGGAATTGAAGCTACAGTTCCGGCTGTTAATATTAGTGCTGCACTTTCACCAATGATTCTTCCTATACTTAGTAATATGGAAACCAAAATTCCCTGAATACCATTTGGTAAAATAACCTTAAAAATTGTTTGAAGTTTTGTGGCACCTAATCCTAATGAAGACTCCCTATATGATTTTGGTATGCTTTTTAAGGTTTCTTCTGTGGTAGAAATTATAGTTGGCAGTAAAATAATTGATACCGTTAGGGAACCTGCCAATATGGAATATTTCATGCCACAGATCTGTACAAAAAATAATGCTCCGAATAATCCATATATAATTGAAGGTATCCCTGCCAGATTTTTAACAGCAAATCTAATAATGTTTACTAATTTACCTTGTTTTGCATATTCATTTAAATATACTGCCGATAAGATTCCAATTGGTGCTGCAAATATAAGGGATAACACAATCATATATAACGTTGTTACTACCATTGGAATTATACCGCCCCCAACTCTTACTACTTTAAGTTTACAGGTTGACGAATTATTAATTTCAATTTCATTTTTAACATCAATAATTATTTTAGCCTTAGTCTCGCTTATAAGTTCACCGTTTTTTGATTCTTTTCTTACCGCCTCTTTAACATTATAATCTCCAATTTTAGTTAGTTGGTCACCGACCTTTATGCTATAAGCTTTTTTTTGAATAGTGAGTGCATTTTTAACTGGAGAGTCCTTATCTATTTCTTTAATATATAAATTATTTTTATTATCAAAATCTAGAATAATACCAAGCTTACTAATGTAACCCTTATCTGTACTTTTATTGTTACCACCTAAATCTACTGTTACATAATTTGTTTTATCTTCGTAGGAATTAGTTAAGAAATCTATATTTATTCCTTTATATCCCTTAATAAATATAAAACCTATAATAATAACCAGTATTCCTACTGTAAATGCAACTGATAAATATATAAATCCGTTTAATATTTTATCCTTTAATTTTCTGTTTTTCACTATTTTTCACCTGCCTTAGATGTAACTTTTACTAAAATAAAGTTTATTATCATAATAAATACAAATAAAACTACACCTGTTGCAAATAGCATATCTGACTGTCTTCCTGATGCATATCCCATTTCCATTGCAATATTAGTTGTAAGTGGTCTTACTAATGACCAAATATTTTGTGGTATTCCTGATTGAGAATTACCTGCAATCATCATAATTGCCATAGTTTCTCCAATTGCCCGTCCAATTCCTAGTACTGTAGCTGATATTATTCCTGACTTTGCAGCAGGAATTACAGCCTTAAAAATTGTTTGGGTCTTAGAAGCTCCCAGTCCAAGAGAAGCTTCTCTGTAGGTTTTTGGTACAGCTCTAATTGAAGATTCCGACAAAGAAATAATCGTTGGAAGAATCATAATTGAAAGTACTATTATTACTGCAAGCATGGATTGACCATGACCTTCTGGAGATACTTTTAAAACTAAAGGTACTATTACTCCTAAACCAAAAGCACCATATAATACAGAAGGAATACCCGCTAAAAGTTCAATTGAAGGCTTAATTATATTTACTAATGCTTTAGGTGCGATTTCAGCTATAAATACAGCTGTAAGTAAGCCAATTGGCACTCCTAATAATATTGCACCAAAGGTTGAGAGCACCGAGGCTATTATCATATGAAAAATACCATAAATATTTTCACTTGGTGCCCATTTTGTTCCTACAATAAAATCCTTTATGCTATATGGATTTTCTCCCAAAAATGGACTGAGTCCTTTATAAAATACAAATATAATAATTGCAATTACTGATACTACTCCAACCAACGCACATAATAAAAAAATAGATTCAACAATTTTCTCAAAAATATCCCTCTTATTATTTTTATTCATTCTTTTATGGTTTTTTATGATGTAAGCTTCTTCTTTAATTGCTTTATCACTTTTAATCGCTAATTCATTATTCATATGGCACATCCTTTTTTATAATTAATCTATTCTTATACCACCGTTATCTTCAACACATATTTGACCATCTCCAGATAAAGCAAAGTCAAGAAATATTTTTGATATATCTGAAACCTTATCTTTGTAGTAAACAAAAATAAATGGTCTCGATAATGGATATTCTAATGATTTTGCATTTTCTTTTGTTGGCTCAATATTATTTACTTTTAGTGCCTTAACTGTATCGTCAATAAATGAAAATGATACATAACCGATTGCATTTGGATTGCCTGCAACGGCTGCCTGCACAGGTCCATTTCCTTCAGATACAAGTGCTAAACCTGATAATCCTCCTGCATCAGAAAGCTTTATTAATTCTTCAAATGCACTTCTTGTACCTGAGCTTTCTTCTCTTGATACTATAATAATTTTTTTATCACTACCTCCAAGTTCCTTCCAATTTGTGATTTGACCTGAATAAATAGCTGCAAGCTGTTCTAAAGTTATATTATTAATTCCAACTGCGGGATTAACTACAACTGCAATTCCATCAAAAGCAAAAGTTTCTTCCAAAAGATTATTTTCTAATTCTTCATTTTTTAATTTACGGGAGGATGTGCCAATATCATTGGTTCCTGCTTTAGTATCTTTAATTCCTGCGGATGAACCACTCCCTGTATATTCAATATTAATATTAGGATTTTGTGCGGTAAATTCATCTATCATATCATTTAATATTTTTTCAACAGATGTTGAGCCTGTTATTACTATAGTTTTAGAAAGCTCTTTAGTAATATCATCTTTTTCATTCTTTGAACATCCAACTGCTAATAGCATTGTAATAAAACATGTTCCTAATAATAATATTCTTTTAAACTTCATAAACTTTATCCTCCTTGAATAACATAAATTATGTTTTGTTTATAAATTCAATTTAGCAGACTTTTGTTAAGGTGGTATATGCTGCAAGTTAAGTTTATGTAAAGTTTTTTATAAAAATATGCCTATAAAGAACGTATATTCGATTTTTTCTATTGCAATTTATATTAAAATGTGATATAATGTATTAAATTGTCTAAAAATATGGAAGGAATAAAATATATTATGAAAAAACAGAACTATTTAAAATGGGATGAATACTTTATGGGTATTGCATTATTATCAGCCGAAAGAAGTAAAGACCCTAATACAAGTGTTGGTGCATGTATTGTTAGTGATGATAACAAAATATTATCTGTCGGATATAACGGAATGCCTATTGGATGCTCTGATGATGAATACCCTTGGGAAAGAGAGGGAGATCCTCTTAATACTAAATATCTATATGTTTGCCATGCTGAAATGAATGCCATCTTAAACTATACCGGCAGTGCAATGAAAGGTTCAAAAGTATATACTACATTATTTCCATGTAACGAATGCACTAAAGCTCTTATTCAAAAAGGTATAAAAGAAATTATTTATTTATCCGACAAATATTCTCATACTGATTCTACTATTGCCTCAAAGAAAATGCTTGATTCATCTAGCGTTTCTTACAGAAAATACGTACCTATTAACACTGAAATTTCACTTTCACTGTAAAACAATAAATTGGAGGTGTTGTTTTGAACAATTTGAAAAAAACTATTAGTATTAAAAAATCATTAACTATTTTACTGCTACTATTTTCTTTAATTCCTCTTATCTTGGTAAGTGCTTTTACAATATTCTTTTCATTTAAAAATATGGCTCAGCTTAGACAAAATAGCTTAATAAACTTAGCTGTTTCCAATGGTAAGGCTCTTTGTGAAATAATAGATGCACAAGATCGGGAAATTAATCTACTTTCAAAAACACAAAGAATTATTAATTACTTAAATCTTCTTAAAGAAGATAAATCAACAGATATATCTGACAAGGAAATATCTATATCTTATGATCTTACTTATTCATTTTTAGATTATTGGATTAATTCATCTGCATTCTATGATGATGCAATTATTACAAATAATGATGGTATTATTATTGCATCCACAAATAATAGCTTCATGAATAAAAGTGTTGTGGAAGAATCTTTTTATATTCAAACTTATAACGCCAGTAAAACAGTTTTTGGACCATTAGAGAGCAATTCTCTTTTTACCGATAAGTCTGTTGTTTCAATAAGTCATAATATATATTCTGAAACTAATCAACAAATTGGAATGCTTGTTTTATTTGTATCTATTGATTTTTATGATGATTTTTTAAAAAACATTCAGTTGGATTCAACTGGCCGAGCTTTTATATTGGATTGTAATGATAAAATACTATGCCATCTGGATAAAAATTACATTGGATTATCAAGAGAAAAATCTCTTAAAGGTAATTTACTAGTTGAATATCAAAATGGTAATATACCACTTAGCGGTTCTGATACATATACATTATCTAATCAATCACGATTAATGGGATATTATATTATTGAACCTATGAATTGGGTTTTTGCTGTAAGACAGAATGTAAGCGAAATAAGAGACAATAATTTTAACCTTTACATGGTATTTGCTTTAGCTATTTCACTTACCTTTGTTATTTCATTGATTGCCAGTATTTATACTTCAAATCGTGTAACAAAGCCAATCTTTAAATTAAAAAATTTTTTTGATAAAGCAGCACACAAAAAAGAATATATTGTATGTAATATTGATGTTGGTAATGAACTTGGTGACTTATCTAATAGTTATAACTTAATGATTAATGAATTAAATAAAAATTTTGAACAACTTAGTCAAGCATATGAAGAAATTCTTATAAGTGAAGAGAATCTTCGTCAAACTAATTCTCTTATTAACGCTGAACGTGAACATAATGACTACTTAGTTAAGCATGATTTAACCACAGGGCTTATTAATAGAATTGAATTTGAAAAGCAATTGCAGATTGCTATAAACACTAAAACACCTTGTGCATTATTCTTTATAGATTTGGATGATTTTAAATATATTAATGAAGTGTTTGGTCATCACTATGGGGATGCTCTGCTTAATAAGATAAGCTCAAAACTTTCTGATGAGAGATTTGACTGGGATATTCTTGCACGTATTGGAGGGGATGAATTTGTTGTAGTTAAATATTGTGATTCTTTAGAAATTGAATATATTGCCGATTCTATATTTAATATATTTCAAAAACCTTTTAATATTTTTGATACTTCTATATTTGTTACTGCCAGTATGGGAATTTATCCCATTACCACTTATACTCAAACTCCTGATGATGCTATTAAAAATGCTGACATTGCTATTTACCATGCTAAACAAACAGGGAAAAATAATTACCGCATATATGACAGTCAAATGCATGAAATTGTAATCAGATATAATCAAATTGTGGATATATTAAGAAGTTGTATGGAGAATGAAGATTTATTTTTAATGTATCAACCTCAGGTTTCTATTCCTGATAACAGAATTGTTTCTTTAGAAGCTTTGATTAGAATTAATAGCAAATCATTAGGTTATATAAGCCCTGCTGAATTTATTCCTATAGCTGAATCCAGTGGTCTTATTTTAAATCTTGGAGATTGGGTTTTAAGAGCTGCTTGTAAGTTTGCCAAATCAATGTTGGATGCAAATATTAATTTTGGTACTGTTTCAATTAATATATCACCTTTGCAACTTATTCAAAAAGATTTTGTAGCAAATGTTATTAATATAATTAATAGTACTAATTTGGACCCAAAATATATTAATCTTGAAATTACTGAAAGCATGGCCATTCAATCTATTAGTACTAGTATTAATAAATTGAAAGCATTACAAAAATATGGAATTAAAATTGCTTTAGATGATTTTGGTACGGGGTTCTCTTCATTGAATCATTTTATTAAACTTCCTATTAATGCGGTTAAGATAGATAAGTCTTTCATAGATGAGATTTGTACGGACAAAAAACAATTAACTATCTGTAAATCTATTATCGAAATGGCTCATAGTCTTAATTATACAGTGGTAGCTGAGGGAATTGAGTATGAAAAACAATTAGAATTGTTGAAAGAACTTGATTGTGATTTATATCAAGGATTTTATTTTAGTAAACCTGTTAG
The DNA here is from genome assembly GCA_031549965.1 of Mobilisporobacter sp. Classification (GTDB taxonomy): domain Bacteria; phylum Bacillota; class Clostridia; order Lachnospirales; family Lachnospiraceae; genus JAVBPB01. Next base: position 10,450 of record JAVBPB010000111.1, read on the forward strand.
CGAAGAAAATATTATAGGGCTTTTAACCAAATAAGCTTGCCTTTTGGAATATTGAATCTAACGCTTTATCATTTAGATTTTCTACTCCCCAAGATATGAAGAATTTAATATCTTGGGGAAATTTGATTTTTTATGATAGTATTAAGGTTTAATTCCTTTTTTTGTTGGATTAATTGTTACCACAGCACTTTTTGTATTTTTTTCCACTTCCACATGGACATGGATCATTTCTTTGAATTTTATCCCCTTTTACTACAGTATTGGATTTTTTTTCTTCTAAGAATAATTCTTTTCGTTTGCTTTCAGTAAGTAGCTCATCCCATTCTTTTAATTCATACAGCCATTCCGCTTTTGCTCCAACCATGTTTTTGTATAATAGTTCTAATTCAATGTCTATCGTAACATATGTTGATTCATCCATTTCTTCTATTGGATTTGGTGTTTTTAGACTGTCGTTAATTCCATCTAAAAAGCCAACAAAAATCATAAGATCAGCTTCGTATTTTTCTGATAACTCTTTTACTGTTCCTTCAACTTTTGTAACTGGTACTGTAAGCAGTTTTTCATATATTCCTTTTTCTACTGCAAAATAATTGCCCCAAAATATTTCTCCTGCTCTTCCATTACTGTTTTGTTCTGAATAAGCCACTTCTCTCCATTGTTTAAGTAAACTCATATTTTAACCATCCTTCTACTATTCTTTACTTTTTTATTGATTTAACTTGTAATCTACTGTAGTATATCAAATTATTTATTTTTTTTCAATAAAATATTTTTATTAATGTATAACTTGCAAAATTATGATAATACTATAATTAATCTAATTAATTTAGATTGATGTAGTTGCTCTTTTAATTAATTGGATTCCCCCTCCAATAATTAAGGTTTTGCACTAACTTTTGAGCATTTACCAAAGAAAAATATATAAATACTTATCCTCCCCTTTTTAAATTGGGCTATCACTCGTTTGTGGTAGTCCAGTTTTTTATTTGTGAAAAGTGGCTATTTACAACGGTTTATGCATATTTAATTAATCTTTAAACACTTGTATTCTATTAAAAATATATAGTGTTGACACAGTTTTTACACAACTTTAATTTTAATATAAAAAACCGCCTAAAAAAGACGGTTTTAGAACTAAAATAAATTTGCTATTTTCTTTATTTCTTCTGCTTTCGTATCAGGTAAAACATGTGCATATAAATCCATTGTCATAGATAACTTACTATGTCCTAATATTGTTTTTAATACTTGTGGAGATATTCCCTTCTCAATGCATCTTGTGGCAAACGTGTGCCTTAATGTGTGCGGAGTAATATGCTCAAAATCCATACCACTTTCATTAATCTTATCCACTATACTATTCATCTGGTTTTTTAAATTATCTCTATTAATGGGATATCCTGTTTCAGTGGTAAATACAAGATCCTCCAATCCATTAACAGGATTCCATCTATTTCCTAACATTAATCTTAATTCAAGTTGCTTCTTTTTTCTAGTTTTCAACAAATTATATACACTATCCAACATGGGAATATCCCTCTTTGATGTAGGGGTCTTTGGAGTGTCTTTGAAATATTCTTTATAATAAACAAGTGTTCCCGTTATATGAATTACTTTATTGGTAAAATCTATGTTGCTCCATTCTAGCCCCCGCAATTCTCCACTTCTTAACCCTGTACATAATCCCAATAAAAATATATCGTGACAATTGCTTTCTTTAGTATATTCAAGAAATATATTCTGTTCTTGAAGTGAAAGCACTCTTCTTTCCTTTTGCTCCTGCATTCTTGGCAATGTTGCTAGTGGTATCGGATTTTTTTGTATTATTTCATTTTTTACAGCCTGCTTATACATACCAGAAAGAACTACACTTACAAGCTCTATTGTATTCCTAGAATACTCCTTTTTGTTTAAATCATTGTATAATTTTTGAATATGCTCTGGTCGTATATCTTTAAGCCTTTTTTTCCCTAATGTTTGTCTAATATAAGAATTAAAATTATCTGTATACACTTCAATAGTACCACGTTTTACAGTATTTTCTTTATACTCTTTTATCCATGTATTAAACCAAGATTCCACTGTTATTGTATCCTCTTTTGCATATAGACCATGTTCAACCTCATACCTCTTGTCTGCCATTTTCTTTTTAAGAGCTTTCAAATCGGTATCATAAAAAGTAAACTTTTCACCATGATACTCGAATCGCCCCATATATCGACCATCTTTTCTTTGAGTTATTCCTTTGGGTAATTGCTTTCCATTTTTATCCACTGCCATCCTAACAGCTCCTTTCCCTGTAAGATAGAATCAATATTATTTATCCCTTATAGGTCTGTATTTTCTTTTGATATTAACTTATTGTTTTCCTCAATAAAATTAATTATATCTGCTGCCATGTTTACACCCAATTTATACAAAGGTGTGTCTTCTTTTCCAGTTGGTAATAACCTTGCTGTCCTTACCAGTTCTGCCCAATCATAATCATTTTCTGGGTGATAATTTTGTTTGAGAAGATTCCATAGGTTGGTAAACAGCTCACCGACTTCTTTTTTATCGTTTTCATTAATTTGCTTCATTTGTGACCTTAATACTTTCTTTTCTGAGTTTACCTATTTCTTCAATTATCAGACAAGATATATTTGAATTTTGCATACTGCTCTTGTATTCCTCTACAAAACATAAAAATTCAGATTCAGACATAGTTAGTAATTCAAAAAAGATTGATTCCAATTGTAGTTCTTTAACTAACATATTGCTATTATCCATATCAAGTACTTTCCTCCACAACTTCCATAAATATTTCTTTTACATATGATGGCTTATGATTTCTTATTAATTTTTCTTTCCATTCTGCTGAATATTTTTCATCGTTTAATTTATCTGTAATTTGAACAACTTGATTTTGAAGTTTTAAAAATATATCCATGCATTTAATATTCATTGCTTGCACCTACTGTTTTTAATTCTCTTACCTTTGTCACAAATGCATTTATTATTTTTAAGATTCTTAAATCATTAATTATCATTATTTCATTTACTAATTTGTCCTTTATTTCATCTGCTGCTTTGCAATCCATTTAATTTGTTCCTCACTTTCATATTGTCAAAAGGGCAGCAGCTATGTTAAAATAACATTGTGTATGTGTGTTGCCCCTTTGGTAATTCACTGGCTTGTTGCTACGCCAATAGCAATGAGCCTTACTTTAACTCTTTGATTATTCTTTCAACAACTGCTTTTGTTTCCCTTTTGTAGCATTCTTCTATTTTATCCTGTAGAAACCGGAGTGAACCTATTAATTCCTCAATTTCTTTACTGCTCAACCTGACACTTCCATCATTTTTATTTTTGGTCATGTGATCACCTCTTGATTTATTTGATTAGTAATACCTATAGGTAACAACTCATTGTTACTGGAATAGCAATTGTTTTTTTCTTGGTTTTCTTCTGATTTCTCATATGAGTATAAAATATACCAAGTATTAAGAGCCTTTTTATTAAGCTTACAAACTGCTCCATATAGTGGGTGTTCTTTTCCGAGCATTTTCTCAGCTTTACAAATCTTATCTATAACTGTATCTATTAATTTAAATACTTTGTATTCTTGTGAATCTACTTCTAACATTTTTTTATCCTCCTACAATACTGAAAATCTTCTTGATTCTGACACTTTAGTAAATTGATTATAAAGGTCTTGGTATTTTTCCTTAAAGGCTTTAGTATCAAAACGGTTGCTAACTACTGGTGTATATCTTATTTCAAAAATATCAACTACCATTTCTTGTGTACCTTTTAAAACCATTTCTGCTTTGATTTCATCTTCAATACTTTTAATTTCATCTTCCAAATCCTCTATCATTAACTTAAGTTCCTTAATTTCTCTTACTTTATTTATTAAATCTTCTTTGTTCATATGAATACCTCCATTTTTTATTTGCAACTCTTTAAAATCTTCTTGAACTATTGATGTTACTTTCACTACCTTTCATTGGCTATTGGTGGTCAGTTATATACTAATATTGACCAATGCCCCATAAGTTTCCTTGTAACCATATCCTCCTGTAATCTTAATATCTGCCTTTAAAGGGATATCTTTATCAATTACACTAGCAAAGCTTTGCGCCAATCCCCTAGCAATATAACCTATGTGGCAGTATCCAACATCTTTAATCCCAACTACAACAGCTATGGCATATTTATCAAATGTATTCGCCCTATCCCTTTTTAGATAAACGGTAAGGTTTTCTTTTTTCTGCAAAGCAATGTACTGTAGGAACTGCTGACGGTTCCCGAAGGTAACACCAGATACTTTGCATGTCATAGTTTCTCTTACTCTTCTCCAGGCTGTCTGAAATGACTGTGATAAGGAATAGCCTAATTTACGTAATTGGTTTGCCATGGTGGTTACTGCTTTTCTTACTGTTGTAATGGTTTGGTTCATGTGTATGTCCTCCTCTCTTACAGCGTCCTTTTGTTGCTGCTATTAACTATTTATCATAAGTGTTTTTCATCACTTTATAGTTATATTATACACTTTAAACAAATACTTGTCAACACTAATTTAAAATAAATATTTCTTTTTAGTGATATTTATTTATATTATTGACACATGACACTTATAAGTGATATAATAATAATTGAAAGGTGGTGTTAAAATGGCAATGTCAGAAAAAATCCGTATACTGATGGTAAAACAAAAAATGACAGTAACAGATTTAGCCAAGTCATTAGACATGTCCCAAAGTAATTTAAGTAATAAGCTTAGCAGAGATAACTTTAGTGAAAAGGAATTAAATCAAATTGCTGAAGCTATGGGGTGCTCTTTTAAAGGCTCATTTATTATAGATGATACAAACGAAGTCATATAATCATATCCTTAAAAGGCAGAACTACTACAGTCAATTCATCAAAGCAACCCTATAAAGAATAAATTAACTTTAAAATCCAATACTATGAAAGGAAGGTGACTCTTTGGATTCAAATCGCAACTACAAAGATGGTGTATTTACCACACTATTCAATGATAAAGAAAAAATACTTGAGTTATTCAATGCCCTTAATAATACTAATTATGATGCTGATACTGATGTACAAATTCAAACATTATCAGATGTATTATATTCAGTGCGAAAGAATGATTTAGCTTTTTCTATTGATAACCGATTTATTGTGTTAGCAGAACACCAGAGTTCTATTTGTGCAAATATGGCTTTAAGGTTTCTGATTTATGTACCAAGGGTATACGAAAAAACAGTTGATAATAAACTTATCTATTCCAATACTCCTGTAAAACTTCCAACACCAGAGTTTTTTGTTCTTTACAACGGTACTGACGATTACCCACTGGAGACTACACAAAAATTATCAGATTTGTTTATTGTTAAGCCTGATAAAATACCATTAGAACTAGAAGTAAAAATTATTAATATTAACAAGTGTAAGGAACATAGTATATTAAGCAAAAGCACCACACTAAATCTATACAGCTTATTTATTGACAAGGTAATATAATTTTTAAATCAACATCTCAATAGGGATGAAGCTATAAAAGAATCAATAAAATGGTGCATACAACACGATATTTTAAGTAAATTTCTCAAAGAAAACGGATCGGAGGTGTATAACATGTTATTTGAAGAATACAACGTTGAAATTGCTTTACAAGTACGTGAAGATGAAACTAAGGAAAATATTGCTATGGAACTCCTTAAATCTGGTATTCCTGTTGAAACAATACAAAAATCTACACATTTATCACCTAAACGTATCATGGAACTAAAACAAAATCTTGACCTACAATTACAAAATTCATAATTCTTAAAGGTGTATGCTGCTGCATATGCCTTTTTCTATGGCAGCAGATTTTAAATGTCTGCATCTCACACATACGTTGGTTTCTTTGTTAAAATTAACCCTATAAGGAAATATCCAATCAATACATCCATTCGATTGCCAAGCCTATACTCTTAAAACGGCTCTGTATTAGCGTTTTTAGAATGTATTTCTCTTAAATGGTATAAAACTACCCCTAACACATTTCAGTTTGTAAGATTACAGAGCAGACACTAAATACTAAGCTTAGAATTGATTTAAATACTTTTGCTATCATTTTTCTGACCTACGCTAATGATTGTTGAGTTTAGTTTTTCATTTTCATCTATGCCTTTTAGCATTTATGTAAAATCACTATG
>JAVBPB010000057.1:0-3930 GCA_031549965.1 Mobilisporobacter sp.
GAAAAATTTGATTTTATTAGGGCAAAAGCAAGAAAAACCAAGCGATTGGAACAACAAATTATTAATATTTCATTAAATGTAAGTTCTATTACAGCTTCAAACTTAATAAATGAAGAGATTGCAGACATTGGAAAAAGTAGCATCTGCAATCTCTTAAAAAAAAGATATACCAACTATTAACAAAGAACAATTTACAAAAGTTTGCATAGATGATTTTGCAATTAAAAAAAGGCATACATATGGTACAATTATGATTGATATTGAATCAGGTAAAGTAATTGATTTACTGCCATCAAGGGAAGTTCAAGATGTTACTGATTGGTTAAAAACTTATCCTAATTTAGAAGTGATATCAAGGGATGGCTCTTTATCATATGCTAGTGCTATTACGCAGGCACACCCAGAAGCTATTCAAGTTAGTGATAGATTTCATATTCTTAAAAATTTGACAGATGCAGCAAAAAAATATATAACAAAAATATTAAAACCTAAAGTTGAAATTGAGGTTTTAAATAGTGCAGGTGATTCAACGAATGATTATAATGATAAAAATAAAGAGGAAAAAATACTTAAAGTAAAAGAGCTAAATGAACAAGGATATTCCTCTTCAAAAATTGGAAAACTGCTTAACATGGATGATAGAACTGTAAAAAAATATATAGAGATACCAGATAATAACATTACAAAAACAGTTTTAGATTCTAAAAGCATATTACATCAAGAAAAAGTACAGAAGAAATTAGATTTAATTAGTGAAGTACAGTCCTTAAATAAAAAGGGGTTATCTCAAAATCTAATAGCTAAAGAGCTAGGAATTGATAGAAGAACAGTAAAAAAATATTTATCATCAGGTTTTAAACCAACCAATGGAAACTATGGAACAAACAGAAATAGCCCACTCAAAAAGTATGAATCAGATATAAAAAAACTTTTATCGCAAGGATATACATTAAAAAAAATTGAAGAACAAATAAGAGAAAAGGGATATAATGGCTCTTCTTCTGCAATTAGGATGTATACAACCAGAGAGAGGAGATTATTACAAGAAGCTAATTTAAATAAACTACAAAAAGTAGAGTTTATAGAACGAAAATGGCTAATAAAATTATTATACAATCCCCTAGATAAAGTTACAGCAATTAGTAAAGAACAACTTAATGCCATTGTTACAAATCATCCAGAAATTGGGACAATTTATGATATAACACATATGTTTAAAGAAACATTATTTTCAAGAAAAGTTAATGAATTGGACAAATGGATAAAAGAAGCAATGGAAGTACATAGCGATGAAATCAAAAGCTTTATAGGTGGAATTCAACGTGATATAGAAGCAGTAAAAAATGCAGTTAGATATGGATATAACAATGGACTTGCTGAAGGAAGTGTCAATAAGCTTAAAGTAATAAAAAGAATTATGTATGGTCGTAATAGTTTTGAATTACTAAAGAGTAAACTGTTAAAGCTTGAGAGTAAAAGAAAAAAGCTAAGTAACTAGATTAATAATTTATCTAGATATATAAGTGGCGTTAAATATCGTCAAAATTTAATATTATGTTGCCACTTATAAACAGAGAAAATGTTGTGTAGTTAAATCAATATTTAGAGAAGTCTTGCTGATATTTTAATTGTGTAAATCAAATTACTTTAATAAAATAAAAATTCTACGTTTTAATAAGTTAAAATCAGGTATTATTGGAAAGAACCACCCAAATGTACATTTTTGCTTAAATAACTATGTACATTTTTGTGAAGAATCTCCCTCCTTTTCTTTCAAATATTGGAAATATTTCACACTAAATGGCTGCTTTTTATATTTTTATTCTCCTATTTGTATAAAGTTGATTATTATGTGTCGATATATGGATCCTAAAATCCCTGTAGTTTTTATACCTACACCGGCTTTTCAATTTCAAATGCTTCATAAATGAATCTTTGTTCTTTTGTTAATGGGTATAGAATGCGAACACCCTTTACCTTTTGTACTTTTAACTTTGACAAAGTCATGATAAGTTTTTTCATTGTCATTTTACCATAAAGCTTGTTTTTAACCATAACATTATGAATTTGAGATAGGAGTATTAATGCTAGAAAACCAATAAATAGTTTGTTTTGCATACTCTCTGCACTATGCATTCGCATTCGCCCCATATCAAGACTGTTTTTAAGCCGCAAGAAGCCTTTCTCTACGATATCCTTTTCCCGATAAGTACTAATCGCTTCCTTGGCATCCTTAACACAATTGCTGATAAGGACCATCCAACCAGCTGTTTCTAATGCAGCGTTTACCACATCTTCACGTATATTTACAGTATACCCACTGGCTTCTCTTTCTGATTTTCGAATAATTAGATATTTTGTGTAATCAGGGTTAGAAACATATTTCCCAGGCTGCTTTTGAGCCTCCTCTTTTAACACAGCAACATGTGCATAGAGGTTTTCACGTATCCCAAGAGCTTTCCGTGGATTGTAATAAACATGGGTATATACTTGGTGTTCCTCATTCCACCGACGAAGCTTTGTAACTGCACGCAAAGAATCCGAGCCAATTACAATTGTATTGGATAAGGTATCAATGTCCTTACGTTCACTTTCAATCTGCTTTTTTGCAAACTTGCAAGTAAATGGGACAGCAATGAGAAACTCGGCATGCTGCTCTTTGCCAAGCATTGTTGTTACATTTTTCGTACTAAAAAAGCCTTTATCCATAATTGCAATCAATGGTTTATTCCCTGCTAATACATAAAATGACTGAATCGTTGTCTGCAATGTTGTAACATCTTTGAGACTTCCACTATATACGGACTGGTAAATTGGCAAACGTGATTGATATCCCATAAGCATACAAAGGTTGATTTGTGGAAGTAATTCCCCGTCACGATTATATCCCCACTCCACCAAATCAATTAATTCCGAATAGGAAGAAGCGGATGTAATATCCAATGCAAGGTATTCAGCTTCGCTACGGAGGGTACACCAACTCTGATAAAACTCATCCCTGTCTTGTCCAGTAATGGTTACAAGCAATTCACTAATTCGTTGAGAAGACATGGAACCAACTTCAAAAGATTCGGTACTTGTAATCCAGTCCTCGCAGTAGGAGAATGGATCTCCTGAAGTGATTAGGTATGCAACCAGATTAAAAATTTCTTCCCAATACTTGGGTATAGATTTTTTTATCACATCCATTAAACCGATTTTCATAGCAAGTGATTGATAAAGATAAAATGCACCAAAATCCTTAATAGAGGACTGAGTATATCTGATTTAGTAAAAGAAAGGTTAATATCAACTGGTGTACCAGCTTTTACCATACGTTCCAGATATTCTGGTTTATAAATAGGTTGTCCTGTAATGGGATCAATCCTACCAATAGTAATTCTTTTGTTTCTTGGCTGCCCATCTTCATTACGAAAAGATATAGATTCATAGAGATAAGTATACTTTCCAACTTTATGTTTCACAATAGAACTCATAATATTTTCTCCTCATATGTAGGTATAAATATTATACCTACATATGAGGAGAAAAGCAAGATAAAACAAAAGAAAAACTTACAATAGTAGCATTTTTAATGAAAAATAGCTCTTTATATTTGTAGGTATAAAAAACGGCGGGAATCTAGGATGGATTTTTTACAATCTATATTCTTGTTTCCTAAGTTTTATATAATCACTTACTCATTACTCTTGTCTTTTTTTAGACAATGCACTCGCTGTTCGATATGAATTTCCGGTTATTGTTACTATACATGCATGATGTATTAGCCTGTCTAATATTGCACTTGCCAGCATTGTATCTTGAAATATTTCATTCCAGTTTGATAATGCTATATTACTTGTTACTATTGTACTTTTCTTTTCATATCTTCTATCTATTAATTGAAAAAATAGCTTTGCATCATTATCATTTATTGGTAGATAGCCTATT
>JAVBPB010000004.1:0-27792 GCA_031549965.1 Mobilisporobacter sp.
CATAGGATATAAGTCATAAATGAGAATCTAAATTTATCTATATAAAAAGCGTCAAGACCACTGAAAAAGTCCTTGATTTAGTCTTTCAAATTTTTCAGATGAATACAGTTGTATAATTATTTAATTGTTTGCCTTACCCTCCCTCGGCATATTTTTTACAAGCCTTTGCAAGTCTTGTAAAAAATATAGACGCCTCATCGGACGTTCTCTCGATGTATTAAAAGACAAAAACATCTGCCGAACCAATGGGTCTGCACAATTAAATAATTATACAACTGTATTCATCTGAAAAATTAATTTAGCACGTTGAAAGGACTTTTTCAGTGGCCTCGAGAATGGGAAGTAAACATATATTAGTACTTTAGTACGAATGATTAGTACCTAAAAGTTACCATTCAATATGGTAAAAAAAATAAAGGTAACATACAAATCCAAATATAAAAAATTAAAATTATAAAAGAGTATGAGACTAGCTTTACGACATAAGGTATTATATGGTATAATAGAATTACTAATTATAATAATTCTAATAAAAACAACAACTAATAATAATTTTTGAAATAGTACAAGGTATAACTGATGTAGATGGATTAATCTGATAAATAAATCAGTAACTTCTTCAAACTCAGCAATACCTTAATAAGGAGGATGTTATATCATGAAACTAGGAGCAATTGTACTTGATTCAAATGATTCTGAAGGTTTATCAGATTTTTATCAAAAATTACTTAATTGGAATAAAACTATTAGATATCTTGAGGGTGAAAAAGTAATTATAGTATCAAGTGATAATGGAGAAGGAATGCCTTTGGTATTTCAAGAAGTTACCGATTATCAAAGACCTGTATGGCCATCTGAACCAGAAAAGCAACAGTCTATGATTCATTTAGCTTTTTATGCAGATTTTAATGAATTTAATAATGAGATGTTACAAGCACTTAATCACGGAGCAAAATTATCGGATGTACAGATGTCAGATGATTGGAATGTTTTCTTTGATCCTGCTGGTCACCCTTTTTGCATCATTCCAATTCCTCCCAAATAAGTAAATTTAATTTTTTACTTATTTGGAACTAATGGTCAATCGTGGAGATTTTGTCATACATATAGCTAGGAGAGATACAATGATAATTGATGTGCACACACACATAGGAGATTTTCTAAACATAAAAATGTCAGAAGAAGTTTTTTTGGAATCTCTTAATAAATACAATATAGATTTTGCCTTATGTTCCTGTGTAACTGCTGCTGAGGTTGACCACAAACAAGTTTTAATTCCAATGAATGAACAAGTAAGCCAGCAGGATAGTAACGAAAGAATGTTAAAGTTAGTAAGAGAATATCCAAATAAAACAGGTGCTTTTCTTTGGATAAAACCAAAAACTGAAAGCTGTGATCAGGCATTTGAAGAAATGATAATAAAAAACAGAGATATAATATATGGAATAAAAGTACATCCTTTTCATTCCAAAACAGCTTTTAACAGTGAAAAAGTTCAAGATTATATCCGTTTAGCCGAAAAATATAATTTACCTGTTGTAACTCATACTGCCAGTGATTATGAATCCAGTCCAAGATTAGTGTATGAAATGGCTAAAAAATATCCATCTGTTAATTTTGTTATGTTTCACATGGGACTGGGAACAGATAATAAAGAAGCAATTGAATTTATTTCCAAACTACCAAACTTATATGGTGATACTGCATGGGTAAAGGCGGATGTAGCTATAGAAGCAATAAAAAAATGTGGAAGTCATAAAATTTTATTTGGAACAGACAATCCTATTGATGGTTTGGATACATATGACAATGATATGTTTTATGTCAACTATTTTATAGAACTTAAAAAACAACTAACCACGGAAGAATATGAAAACCTTATGTATAAAAATGCAGTACAATTATTTGGGTTAAAATAAACAAATTTGTATCAATAATTATAAATAAAGAACCGCTATATCCTTAATATTGCAGATATAGCGGTTTTCATATATTACATTAACCAGTTTAAGATTTGTTTATTATGACAGTTAAGTCAGTATGAATAATTTAGGTTATTAATTATATTATTTAGCAACAGTTTTAGCACATTTAGTTGACTTTGAGGACTTGTTTATACATTTAGCTGATGACTTCTTAGCCTTATTAGAAACTTTACCTCCCTTAGCAGCATTACTGTTGCAGTTATTTGAAGTTACATTAGCTCCTTTAACAGCATTATTGCAGTTACCAGTGGTAGTAGCTCCTTTAACAGCATTATTGCAGTTACTAGTGGTAGTAGCTCCTTTAACAGCGTTATTACAATTACTTGCGGTGTTATTGCAATCTTTTCCATTAGCTATTTTAACACAAGAACCATCAAGTTTTATATTATTAAGATTAGAACAAGTGCCTAATTCATTTAAATTTTCTTGTAAAACTTTATAGCCGTTATTATTGCAATTTGATAAGGTAACATAATTACTTGTTGGACAACTTGTATTATTAGAAGTGCATGCTGCATTAGCACTTGTTAACGGTGTTAAACCTACAACTAGAATAGAAGTTAATGTTAATAAAGTTAATTTTCTCATATGGTTCCTCCTTTGGAATATTACACAATTGTTAAAGTTGTTACAAAACTATTACAAAAATAATTCTAACACAATTATTCTAAAAAAGATAGTTGTAAATGTTGGCAATATAAAAATCAAAATTTAAAATTAATACGTAAAGTTTTGAACCCAATAATTAGTTCCACCACTTTGATAATAACCTACACCAATAGTAGTAAAGTTTTTATTCATAATATTAGCTCTGTGTCCAGGACTGTTCATCCAGCCTTTCATAACTTCTTCAGGTGTTTTTTGTCCCCATGCAATATTTTCACCAGCACCTCTATAGCTTACACCAGCTTCTTTTAAAGCTGTACTAAAGCTTGTACCATTAGGTCTTGTATGTGAAAAAGATGTTACTGTTTCTTTAGCTCTTACATTAGCGGCACTTTCAACTAACTTATCAACTTTGAGGGCAGCTAATCCTTCTTTAGCTCTTTCTGCATTTACTAATTTAACAACTTGTTCTGCATAAGATAGAGATTTACTATCGGTGTTTGTAGTATTATCTTTTTGTGCATTATTATTTGAAGGGGTTGCCGGTTTAGTTGAATTAGCTGTATTTGAAGGCTTATTAGCGGATTTTTTTGTAGTCTTCTTTGCCTTTTTTGCTTTTTTTGCCTTTTTAGCAGCTTTAGTATCTTTAACTTTAGATTCTGTTTTAGAATCTGTTACAGAAGTACAATTCTTTGCGGTAGTATTACAATTATTAGCTGTATCGTTACAGTTTTTTGATGTGTTATTGCAATCTTTAGCAGCAGCTACTTTAACACAAGAACCATCAAGTTTTATAGTATTAAGATTAGAACAAGCACCTAATCCATTTAATTTTTCTTGTAAAAGCTTATAATTGTCGTTATTGCAATTAGATGAAACAACATATTTGCTTGTTTGACAACTTGTATTAGTAGAAGTATTGGCTGCATTTACACTTGTTAATGGAGTTAAACCCACAACTAGAATTGATGTTAATGTTAATAATGTTAATTTTCTCATAGTATCCTCCTTTAAGATATTACGCAAATGTTAAAAATGTTACAAATTTGTTACAAGAATCATTCTAACACGATGAACAAAAAAATGATAGCTGTAAATATTGGTAATATAAAAGGGGGTAGTAGTATGCTCATAAACCTATAAAAAAGTCTCAGCTAATAATTAGAGACCACTGAATATGTCCTTTCAACACGGTAAATTAATTTTTTAGATGAATATGGTGTTATATATCCAATTGTGCAGACCCATTGGTTCGGCAGATGTTATGTCTTTTAAAACATCAAGAGAACGGCCGACGAAGCGTTTATGTTTTGCCGAGACCTTGCTTGCAAAGGCTTGTAAAAAACATGCTGAAGGAGGGTAAGGCAAACAATTGGATATATATATATACACTCATATTCATCTGAAAAACTAGAGAGACTAAATGAAGAGAACTTTTAATAATAGATTACTTTACTTCCTTGAATACTTTCATATAATGAATTGTTAATCCAATCAATTGCCGATTCAATATCCTTACTTTCTATATGACTCCATAATAGATATGTATTTTCATATAAAGCAGAAATTCCATATAAAGTACAAAAGCGATCCCAAAGTGTCAGTACAGGTACCTTAAAAGATTGAAAAATAAGAGGAATTAACTGATTACCTGATAAAACAGCCAACTCATGATGAAACTCAAATGCAGCATTAGAGGCCTCACTAATAGTTTTTGAATCTTTTATATTATTAGTTTTTTCAAGCAGTAAATTAATGTCATCAGAACTAATAGTAGGAATACAAAGCTTAATTAAAAGAGATTCAAGAGCAATTCTTACTTCTAATATAGAACGAATCTCATCATCACGTAACTTACCTCCATTATAATTCATAATAGAAATAAGTGTTTCTAAAGTACCGTTTCTTCTATAATCAGCTACAAAAGTACCAACTCTTGGCTTAATAATTAAAAATCCCTTTCTCTTTAAAATAGAAATCCCTCCATTAATCACAGCTCGGCTAACTTGCATGGATTCAGCTAACTGCCGTTCAGGGGGAAGCTTTTCACCAATCTGTAATTTACCTGATAAGATCATATGTTCAAGCTGTTGTACAAACAAATCCTGTAACGAAGGAGAAAATAATTTAGTAAATTCCATAATATATTCCTTTCTTGGTATAACCACATACCAATAAAATAATTAATTATATTATATTGTATAATTTTAATAAAATCAACTCTAAAATATATCCAAAACACAGATAATATCTAAAAATGATTGACATTTTTACGAAAAAATGTTAAAATATTATCAAATATGTCTCTTTGAATCAATCTGGTATAGCCACAGAAATTCAAAACATGAAGGTGATACATAATAAAGTAAACTTTCATACGAGAGCAAAAAAAGGAGTGTTTTTATGTATAAGTTTAATTTTGATGCTGGAGCATCAATCATTAGTGTTTGTCTTGTTTGGCTTGTAGTATTTGCATTACTATTTGTCCTAAATGAAGCAGCACGTCGCTACATATACTGCGGATTTGCTTGTTTTGTTGTACTTCCGGCAGTGTTATCAGTATTATGGTTTACTGTATTAAGAGAAACTACTTACACAGACTGGTTCCATTTAGCAAAAGTATATTCAGCTACAGCCGGATGTATAGGCTTTTGGTGTATACGTCATTTAAAAGGAACAAATAAAAAGACAGGTAAGACATGGTACTTATCAGAAAAGAAATGGGCATTATGTTTTCCACCATTAATTCTTGCAATTAATATTTTAGAAGCAGTAGCACGTGATATTCAGGTAGGTCTTCAATATCAGGGGGGCGGAATATTAACAGATGGTTCAATGTATGTTCTTGGTGGTCCTTGGAACTATATGAATGCAATTGCAGGTATTTTAAACATAATAACTATTACCGGTTGGTTTGGAATATGTATTAAAAAGCAAACTAAAAAAGATGGAAGTAAAGATATGTTATGGCCGGATATGCTGTGGTTCTGGATTATTGCATATGATTTATGGAATTTTGCATATACCTACAATTGCCTTCCAGGACATTCATGGTACTGCGGATTAGCATTATTAATAGCACCAACTCTATGTGCATTTACAGTAGGAAAAGGTGCATGGCTTCAACATCGTGCTCAAACATTGGCATTTTGGTGTATGTTTGCCCAAACATTCCCATCATTTATTGACGAAGGTAAATTTGCAGTGGCATCAACATATAACGAAACTCCATTATTTATAGTAAGTTTCCTTGCACTTTTATCTAATGTAGCAGTATTAATATACATGATAATAAAAGTACAAAAAACTAAACGTAATCCATATAAATCAGAGCTTTATACAGACTTAGGAGAATATAAAGAAATTAAAGCATTAGCTGAATAAGAGCGGAGAAAAACTATGAGCACATTTAAAATTCTTGAAATTAAGCAAAGTGTTTTTGAAGATAACAATAAACAGGCTGATGAACTTAGGAATAATTTAAAAGAAGAAAAGATCTTTTTAATTAATTTAATGTCTTCTCCAGGTTCAGGTAAAACAACAACCTTAGTTAAAACTATAAATGGACTTAAGGATGAGTTTAAAACCGGCGTAATGGAAGCTGATATTGATTCAGATGTAGACGCTAAAACAATTTCAGATACTGGAGTAAGGGTTATTCAACTCCATACTGGCGGAATGTGTCATCTTGATTCAGATATGACAAAACAAGGTCTTGATGGATTGGGTATGAAAGATTTTGAACTTATATTTTTAGAGAATGTAGGAAACCTTGTGTGTCCCGCTGAATTTGATACAGGAGCATCTAAAAATGTAATGATATTAAGTGTTCCAGAGGGAGATGACAAACCATTAAAATATCCATTAATGTTTCAAATATCAGATGTATTATTAATTAATAAGATTGATGTATTAGATTATTTTGACTTTGATCTTAACAAATGTATTGAACGAGCTAAATATCTAAATCCTGATATAAAAATATTTTTGATATCCTCGAAAACAGGGGAAGGAATGGACAAATGGTTGGATTGGATTCGCCTGGAAGTAACAAAATGGAATAGTTGATATTTGACTTTCCCATACAGATTTAAACAAAAAGGTTAGGATTGCCACAATCCTGACCTTTTCAAGCTATTGGATATATAAATTGAATAACTAAATAATGTAAGAGATTGGAGAACACTATGGTTAAACAAAAAGTACTTTTACTTGCAAATCATATTAGCAGGAAAAAAATTGGTTCTAAAAACGAAATAAAGTCAACTGATCCTGAATACATGATTCTTGAACCTGTTGTTACAGAAGAAATGGCAGAAGTGGCTTTATGTATGGAAATGCGTACACATGCAACGGCAAAAGATCTGGCACCTTTATGTGGCAAAACTGTGGAAAAAACCGAAAAGTTACTAATGGATTTAGCATATGCAGGCGTTTGCTTTGTAAATAAAATAAATGGTGTAGATACATTCTGGTATGACACATGGGTTCCTGGAATAATGGAAATGATGGTAAATAACAAAGAAAATGTAGCCAAATATCCTCAAATTGCAGAAGCATTTGAAGCATACGGAAGAGTAAGAGGGCCTAAAACAGCCGGAAGTTTTCCGGTAGGTGTTGGACTAATGAGGGTTATTCCTATTGAAAAAGCAATTATGGCAGAAACTAGGAAAGCATCATATGAAGAAGTTTCAAAATACCTAAATGAAAATGATATATTTACAGTTTCAGATTGTTCTTGTCGTACCGTAAGAGAAGTTATGGGTGAAGGGTGCGGTCATTTAAAAGAAGATATGTGTATTCAAATGGGACATGCCGCTGAATACTATATTCGTACAGGCAGAGGAAGGCAAATTTCAAGAGAAGAAGCCTTTGAAATATTAAAAAGAGCAGAAGAAAACGGATTAATGCACCAGATTCCAAATTTAGATGGTTCCGGCAAAACCCATGCAATCTGTAATTGCTGTGGTTGTGCCTGTTTATCACTTAGAACAGCCGAGATGTTTATTAATGCCGATATGGTTCGTTCAAACTATGTTTCTAAGGTAGACAAGGATAAATGTGTAGCTTGCGGTGAATGTGTTATACATTGTCCGGTAAATGCATTACAGCTTGGTCAAAAAATTTGTTCTAAAACTCCTATAGTATCAGAATTAGTAAGAAAAGATACACCTCGTGATACTGATTGGGGTTCTGATAAATGGAATAAAGACTATAGATTAAACAGAAAAAATGTAGTTGAATCCGGTACAAGTCCATGTAAAACAGAATGCCCTGCTCACATAGGTATTCAAGGGTACATAAAATTAGCATCCCAAGGGAAATACACAGAAGCATTGGAATTAATAAAGCGTGAAAATCCATTTCCGGCAGTGTGTGGAAGAATATGCCCTAGAAAGTGTGAATCAGCGTGTACAAGAGGAGATATTGATGAACCGATTGCAATAGATGAAATAAAGAAATTTATTGCTGAACAGGATTTAAATATGGATCGGAGATACATTCCAAGGATTAAACATGAGTATGGAAAGAAAATTGCAGTTATAGGCTCTGGCCCATCAGGATTGTCCTGTGCTTATTATCTGGCAGTTGAAGGTTATGATGTAACTGTATTTGAAAAAGAAAAGGCACTTGGTGGTATGCTTACTCTTGGTATTCCGTCATTTAGACTAGAAAAGAATGTTGTTAATGCTGAAATAGATATATTAAAAGAACTTGGAGTTAGCTTTAAAACAGGTGTTAATGTAGGTAGTGATATTACCCTTAACGATTTGAGAAAAGATGGATTTAAGGCATTTTATATTGGAATTGGAGCAGGTCTTGGAAGAGGTCTTGGAATTAGTGGAGAAGATGCCAAAGGTGTAATAAAGGGTGTAGATTTCCTCAAAGATGTAAATCTTTCAAATAATATAGTACTAAATGGAAAGACTGTTGTTATTGGTGGCGGAAATGTAGCTATAGATGTGGCAAGAACAGCTACAAGGGTGGGGGCTCAAAAAGTAGAAATGTACTGTCTTGAAAGCCGTGAAAATATGCCTGCTCTGCCAGAAGAAATAGAAGAAGCTTTGGAAGAAAATATTCTTATAAATAACTCTTATGGGCCTAATCGCATTATAACTAAAGATGGTGTTCTTACAGGGGTAGAATTTAAAAGATGTATTTCTATTTTTGATAAAAACGGTAAATTTAATCCGGTATATGATGAAACAGATCTAAAAATAGTTGACGCAGATTATTTACTAATTTCTGTAGGTCAAGAGATTGACTTAGGAAATTTAATTAAGGGAAGCAAAATTGAAATTAATCAAAACAAAACTATTAAGGCTGATGCTGTTACATGCCAAACCAATGAAGCAGACGTATTTGTTGGAGGAGATGTGTATACAGGCCCAAGGTTTGCCATTGATGCAATAGCTCAGGGAAAACAAGGAGCTATATCAATTCACCGTTTTGTTCAGCCTGGTCAAAGTTTGATTATAGGCCGTGACAGGAGAGAATATCATTCACTTAATAAGGAAAATATTGTTGTAGGAAGCTATGATACACATTCCAGAGAAAAAGCAGGTCATATTGAAAAAACAAAAGTTTCATTTAATGATCCTCGTAAAACATTTACAGAAGAACAGATGAAAAAAGAAACTAATCGTTGCCTTGGATGTGGTGCTACAATTGTAGATGAATTTATATGTGTAGGCTGCGGACAATGTACAACCAAGTGTAAATTTGACGCTATTACGTTAGTAAGGCAATATGATGGTGAAGGAGTGGCATTTGAAGATTTAAAACCAGTTGTTATTAAGCAGGTTCTTAAGAGAAAAGGAAGAATTGCTATAAAGAAAGTTAAGAAGGTATTATTTAAGGATTAAAATAAGGTAATAGAATAAAATAATAATTTTCACGAAGATAGTGCTTAGTATTGATTATCTTTCGATATTAAAGATTAAGTCATTCTATGATATGCATAGTAAATGATTTTCAAATATCATAGAATGACACAAGAGTGAATTTAAATACTATTTACTCTTACATAAATAAAATATTCTTTTCCTCTTAGTTCACCTTTTATAATTACAAGACCCTTGCTGATAGCTTTTATTTGACCTGTTGTAGAAATTGTAGCTATATTTGGATCTAAAGAAATCCAATTTACATTTGCAGGGTTAGGGTCTAAATAGAGATTTAAATTTTCTCCTACTAATAGGTAAACTGCTAAACAATCATATGGTATTACTTTTACCGGAATATAGTCAACAAAGTTTCCATTTTGATCTCTTGCAATTATATATGTAGTTCCAACACTTGTAGCAGTTGCTAATCCTTGTGAGGTCACATTTGCAGTAGATGAGCTAAAAGAGGTCCATGTTAATTTTATGTTATCTGGTAAATAATAAGATATACTTAATTGCGTACGTTCCCCTTCTCTTAGTAATACAAATAAACGATTTTCATTATCACTTAATTTTAAGGATTCTGAGAGTGAATATGTATTTCCAGAAGCAAATCCACCGAGTACATATACTTTATCATCAATTAGATTTGAAGTTAAGCAAAAACGTTCTTGAGTTAAATTGGTATTATTATTAGTCCAAGTATCTTTTAAAATATCATAAACTAGAACATCATTATAAAAATGAGATGAGTTAGCACTATATCCACCATATTCACAACCAGCAAATATATAGAGGTAATGTCCGTATACTTCAGAAGTAGAGCAAAAACGTTTATTAGGCATAGGAGTTCCAGAAGACCATGAATTTGCTGATATATCATAGATAGATACATTAGTCGTTCCTTCTTCTCCATTACTAGGTGTGAATCCGCCAATCATATAAATTTTATCACCAAATATTTCGACAGAAGAAAATGCATTCAATCGTGGTAAATTTGCCCCTACTGACCAGGTATTATTTTTAGTATCGTATACCCATATGTTTTGAAGAAAACTAGCGGTGTTAGTTACTCCCCCTATTAAGTATATTTTTGAATCAAAAGCAATTGCGGAAGAACCGTATATACCATTTGGCATTGAAGCTCCGTAAGACCAGCTATTGCTTTTAGGATCGTATATTTCCACAATATTTGTAGCTGAACTAGCCTGTGAAATATTTTGTAATCCGCCAAAAACATATATTTTGCCATCTATTACAGCAGAAGCAGCAGTTAGTACAGGAATATTTTTAGGTGCACCTAAAGACCAAGTGTTAGTTTTAGTATTTAATATTTCTAACTTATCAGTAGGTATTCCATTTCCTTCATGCCCACCAATTACATATATCATATCATTAATTACCTCAGATGTATGAGAACTTTTTCCGTTAGGTAAAGGTGTTTCTTGATTCCAAGTGTTGTTTCCACTTGATGCAAATATTGTATCTGAAAATAATAAAATGGTACTAATTGATAAAAAAAATGTTGCTAAAAATAATTTTATTCTTTTGTTATTCATATATTTCCTCCTAAATTATTAAAATGTTGTATACATGTATAAATCGTATTGTACCAATTTTTATTGGAATGCCATATAGTAAATAAGTCTTATACAGAGTAGAGTATGGATAAAATATTGTTTGAAACATATTGAAAGGCAATAATTTAGATTTTAAAAACTTTTGAAATATGTTAAAATTATTTTATAAAATAATGTAATTGTATTGAAAATATTTGTAATAATAATTTAATGATAAGAGATAAGGGCAGGTGAATACTTTGCATGAATTAGGAATTGTAATAGAAGTAATTAATACAGTAGAGCGTTTTGCCAAAGAAAACAATGTGGAGAAGATTGATACATTAGTATTGCAAATTGGAGAAATGTCTTCAATGATTCCAAAGTATGTAAAATCAGTGTATCCTGCTGCCGTTGATGGTACAATTCTTAAAGATACTAAACTTAAGATTGAAATACTACCTGCAAATGCCATATGTTTGGAATGTAATAAGGTTTATAATTTCATTAATCATAAAGGCAAATGTCCTAATTGTAAAAGTGAGAAGAGGGATATTATAAGTGGGAAGGAATTTTTTATTAAAGAGATTTTATGTTGTTAATTTATAGAAAATAAAATGCTTTTGCTATATATTGATTATCTTAAAGTAATTAATATTACGATGATATATAAAATTATAAGTCATGGAAAAAAATAAATTATTATGGAGGAATTAGTATGCTTGACAAAAAGTTGCAAGATCAGCTAATCAATACTGGCAGAGCATTTATGAAGTTTTCATCTACTAACCAATATGAGGAATATATATCTGATCAGGAATTAAAACTTCCACAGCCTCCTTTGGTGAAAGCAAATATGCGTGAGATAGTAGATGCCATTAATCTGCCCAGAAATTTTAATGACTTGAATATAAATCTGAATTTTATTGAAATATTGGCTGAACGTAAAAGTTCTCGAGTATACAGTAAAGAATCTATGAGTCTTCTTCAACTATCCTTTCTTTTGTGGGCATCTCAGGGTATAAAGGATATTAGGGGTAAGTCATATGCGACCCTTCGTACAGTTCCATCAGGGGGAGCACGCCATGGATTTGAAACTTATCTGGCAGTTCAAAATGTAGAAGGATTAAGATCTGGTTTATATCATTATTTGCCTATGGAGCATCAGTTAGAGTTTCTTAAGGAACTTGAAAATGGGGAGAAAACAATTGCAGAATCTATTTGTGGTCAGAATTGGGGTTCACGTGCTAATGTGGTTTTCTATTGGTCATTTGTGGCTTATCGTTGTGAATGGAGATATGGAATACATGCCCATCGACCAGCTTTAATAGATGTGGGACATTTATGTCAAAATTTATATCTTGCATGTACAGCTCTTGGAATAGGGACTTGTGCTGTTGCAGCTCTTGATAATAATATTTGTGACAAGATGTTTGAATTGGATGGGGAAGAAGAATTTATTGTATACGTGGCACCTGTAGGTTGTATTAAGGAATCAGACAAGGAAAAGGAACAGGCTTTTTATAGTTTTATTAATGAAGAAGGGCTTTGACTTAAAATAGCAATTAATTGTTAGAAATTTATACCTCCTAAATTCAAATAAATTGGGATTACCATTAGTAAACATAGAACAGCCATCTGTCCAAGCTTCATGATAAAACAATGTTTATTGGTAAATATATATAAAATTTCTATATTGAAGTTGTTAGAATTGACAATTGACGAAAATCAATAATCATATTAGAATAAATACATAAAAAGAAAACGTTTTAGTAATCGCTAAAATATGAAAATTAGACAAATCAGGTGGCGATATTTAATGGAAAAGAGAATTACCATAAAAGATATATCAGAACGAACCAACCTATCCTATGGAACAGTGCATAGAGCATTGGCAGATAAGAAAGGTGTTAGTGAAAAAGTTCGTGATTATGTAGTACAAGTGGCAGAAGAGATGGGTTATAAACCAAACTTTGTTGCTTCCTCGCTAAAAAGAAAAACACTTAATCTTGTAGCCTCATTTCCAGAACCAATGGGAAGAGGAAAGTTTTTCTATACCGATGTATGGAAAGGCTTTAGAGACTGCGTTGAACAGTATAGAGACTATAACATTTCCATTATAGAAGTACCATATCAAAGGTATAACAGTGAAGAAAATCAAAACACAAAACTCCTGTCAATTTTAAACGAATATGAAGGAGAGATAAATGGACTGATAACCCAAGGAAATGAAGAGGGAGAAGAAGTTATCAGAAAATATAGCGAAGCAGGTATACCTATTGTGTTTGCCTGTGACGATATGCCAAATATTCACAGACTTTGTTGTGTGCAGGCAAATCATTATACAACGGGTAAAATTGCTGCTGAGATTTTAACGGCATCCATACCTGATAATAGTTCAGTAATATTATGTGCAGGTTATACAGATACATTATCCCATAAATTATCAGTAGAAGGATTTGAAAACTATATAAAGGAAGAAAGCCTAAATATTAAAGTCCTAAGAGTTGAAGATATTAAGAATGCGGATGAAGTTAAAGCAACGCTTAAAGGATACTTTGAAGAAGATTCAAATATACAGGGAATGTACTCAGTTAATGCCAGAGATACAGTAACATTATGTCAGACAGCTATTGAAGAAGGAAAAGTGGATAAACGATTGGTAGGAAGCGATGTATTTGATGAAAATAAAGAATTTATGAAGCAAGGGGTTCTTAATAACCTGATATATAAAAATCCTAGTGGTCAAGTTTTTGAGGCAACAAGAATCTTAATGGATTATCTAATTAAAAACGAAATGCCAAAAGAAAAAATAATATATACAGATACAGCAGTAATTTATAAAAGTAATTTATATTTATATTAAAAATATTAGAGTATCAAATATGCGTACTTTATATGCAATAAGTCAAAATACATCTTATAATTTGCATGAAGAAATAACATATAATGTTACTATACACAGCCAATGCCCTCTCCCATGGAGTAGAAAGACTAAATAGCAAAAGCGTCAACCAACAATTTAGTGATTAAGTTAACAACATTGACTGTGAATAGTATCATTTTATTTTACCATAAAAACTAAAACGTTTTATCAATTGAATAAAATCAATCAAGCATATATATTTGATACTCTAAAGAACAATTAAATTTAGGAAAGAGGGATAACATGTTTTTGGAAGATTTGTTTTTAACCAATGAGACAGCAAAGCATTTATATAACAGCTATGCAAAAGACATGCCAATAATAGATTATCATTGTCATTTAGTACCAAAAGAAATATGGGAGAATAAACCCTTTGAAGATTTGGGAGAAATGTGGCTTGCTCATGACCATTACAAATGGAGAGCAATGCGTACTTTTGGCATAGATGAAAGTTATATCACAGGGGATAAAAGTTTTGAAGAAAAATTCCTTGCATTTGCAAAAATAATGCCACAACTTATTGGCAATCCAATTTATATATGGTGTGCATTAGAACTAAAGAGATATTTTAATATTGATGAAGCTTTATGTGAAGAAAATGCAAAAGAAATTTATGCTAAGACAAAAAACATGATTACAGAAAAAAATATTACACCGGGATACTTTATTGAAAAATCTAAAGTTCAGTTAGTAGCAACAACTGATGATCCTGTGGACAGCTTAGAATTTCATAAAGCAATTAACAAAGAGAAAAAGATTAATACAAAAGTGATACCTGCGTTCAGACCAGATAAAGCATTTTACATAGAAAAACCATCCTATACAGAATACATAAATCTGCTTCAAACAGCAGCAGACATGGAAATTGGAAGTTTTAGTCAAATAATTGAAGCCATTGAAAGAAGGCTTGAATATTTTAAAGGTCTTGGCAGTTCCATTAATGACAATGGAATAGCACATTTTACTTATGAAGATTACAGTAATGAGGAAATAGAAAATATCTTTGCTAAAAAAATAAACAATGATTCTTTGTCCATAAAAGAACAAAATCAATATAAAACAGCTTTTTTAATAGAAACAGCAAAACTATATCATAAACATAATTTCGTTATGCAACTTCATATAGGAACATTAAAAGATACAAACAGTGAAATGTTTGAAAAATTAGGTGCAGATACGGGATATGATTGTATCGATGATAGTACGGCAATAAAGAGTGTTTGTGCTCTTCTTGATAAATTAAATACTTTAGAAATTTTACCAAAAACCATACTTTATCCATTAAACATTTCCCAATATGAAACATTTGCAGTACTTGCAGCAGCATTTTGCAAAGGGGGAACAAAAGCAAAGGTACAACTTGGAGCACCATGGTGGTTTAATGATCAGGTATATGGAATTACAAAACAGTTTGAAAGTGTGTCAAACCTTTATCCAATTGCTTTATCAGTAGGAATGTTAACTGATTCAAGAAGTTTTCTATCCTATCCTCGTCATGAGCTTTACCGCCGTGTACTTTGTAATTATTTAGGGGGATTAGTAGAAAGAGGAGAATACTTCTCAAGTGAAGATGAACTAAAAAAAATTATAGAAAATATCTGTTACAATAATGCAAATGAATATTTTGGATTTCAATTATCCTAGAAGGAGTGGTAATATGCAGTTAAATCGTAAACTTTACAATGAAACAATATCAAATGCACCATTAAAGAATATGCCAGAAAAAGTATTACAATTTGGTGAAGGAAACTTCTTACGTGCATTTGTAGATGAAATGTTAGACCAGTTAAACGAAAATGATTTATTTGGAGGAAGCATAGTACTTGTCCAGCCAATTAAAGAGGGACTTGTGAATTTAGTTAATGAACAAGACGGATTATATACATTATTATTAAGAGGTTTAGAAAAAGGTGAAACTGTTTGCAAGAAAAAGATTATTACCTCAGTATCCAGAGGAATTAATCCATATTCAGATTTTGATGACTATTTTGCATGTGCCAGAAATGAAGAACTTCGCTTTATAGTTTCAAATACTACAGAAGCAGGAATTGTATATAATGAAAATGATAAATTAACAGATAAACCTCAAGTTTCCTTTCCGGCAAAAGTAACAGCATTTTTATATGAACGTTTCAAACATTTTAATGGAGCGAAAGAAAAGGGGCTTGTATTCATTCCATGTGAATTAATAGATAACAACGGCACAATGCTTAAAAAATATGTTTTACAATATTCAAAGTCTTGGGAACTTGAAAGTGAGTTTATTACATGGATTAATGAAGCATGTATCTTTACCAATACATTAGTAGACAGAATAGTTACCGGCTATCCACGGGATGAGATAGCAGCACTAACCGAAGAATTTGGCTATGAGGATAAACTTATTAACACTGGTGAAATCTTTCATTTCTGGGTAATTGAAGGGCCAAAAGAGCTTGAAAATGAACTCCCATTTCATAAAATAGGATTAAATGTATTATTTACAGATGATGCCACACCATACAAATTAAGAAAGGTAAGAATCCTAAACGGAGCCCATACTATGTCTGTACTTGCTGCATATTTAAGTGGCAAAGATACTGTAGGTGAAATGATGGCAGATGAAACTTTTAATAAATTTTTACAAAAAGCCTTATTTGAAGAAATAATACCAACCTTAGATTTAGACGAAAATGATTTGATTTCATTTGCAAATGCAGTATTTGATCGTTTTGCAAATCCATATATTAAACATTTATTACTTAGTATTTCACTTAATTCAACCTCTAAGTATAAAACAAGGGTTTTACCATCAATACTTGAATATTATAACCGTAAAAAAGCAATGCCTAAGATGCTTACATTTTCTCTGGCAGCACTATTTGCATTTTACAGAGGTAGTAGGTTTGAAGGAAATGTATTATTAGGTGAAAGATCCGGACAGAACTATAATATTGCAGACGATGTTGATGTACTTGAATTATTTCAGAAACTATGGAGTGAATGTGATATGACTAAAGAAGGAATTAACACATTAGTTCATACACTATGTTCATCACAAAGACTTTGGGGTACAGATTTAAGTGATTTAGAAAACTTTGAAGAAACAATATCTGAGCATTTATATAATATATTACAAAATGGTATGTATACTGAGGTGAAAAAACTATTATGTTAAATTATATTAAGATTCATCAAAATGATAACGTAGCAGTGGCATTAACCGATTTAAAAAAAGGCGATTATGTTGAAAATGTCCTCATAAAAGAAGATATTCAAAAGGGACATAAAGTAGCATTAAAAGATATTGAAGTAAATGAAAATATTATTAAATATGGCTATCCTATTGGTCATGCCACAGAAAAAATAGATGCAGGTATTCATGTGCATACACAAAATTTAAAAACTAATCTAACTGGTATACTAGAATACCAATATAATCCTTTACAGATACCAGAAGTATCTCATAAAGATGATACCTTTATGGCATATGAAAGAAAAAACGGTGAAGTTGGAATTAGAAATGAAATATGGATTATCCCAACGGTTGGTTGTGTAAATAAAACAGCCGAAAAGTTGGCAGCAATTAGCAATTTTCATCACCAATGTACAGACGGTATATTTGCTTTTACCCACCCTTTTGGATGCTCTCAAATGGGAGATGATCAAAAAAACACCCAAAAAATATTGGCTGATTTAGTAAAGCATCCAAATGCCTCAGGAGTTTTAGTACTGGGACTTGGTTGTGAAAACAATAACATTGAAGAATTTAAGAAAATCCTTGGAGAATACGACCCGCTAAGAGTTAGATTCTTAAATGCACAAGATAGTAAAGATGAAATCCATGACGGATTAGCTATACTAAATGAATTAATTGAACAGGCAAAGGGAGAAAAACGTACTCTTGTTTCTGTTTCAAAACTAAAAATTGGACTAAAATGCGGAGGCTCTGACGGACTTTCAGGCATTACGGCAAACCCATTAGTAGGAACTATATCTGATAAACTTATAGAGTATAAGGGAACAACAATACTTTCTGAAGTGCCTGAAATGTTTGGAGCAGAAACAATATTAATGAATCGTTGCGAAAATGTAGATATATTCAATCAAACTGTTTCATTAATAAATAATTTTAAAGAATATTTCCTAAAACACCATCAAGAAATTTATGAAAACCCATCACCGGGCAATAAAAAAGGCGGTATTTCAACTTTAGAAGATAAATCCCTTGGTTGTACTCAAAAGGGCGGAACAAGCAGTGTAAGAGCAGTACTTGATTATGGAGAAAGAGCAGAAATTTCGGGATTAAACTTATTAAAAGGTCCGGGAAACGACATTGTTGCCATTACAGGTCTTACAGCAACAGGTGCCCACATTATCTTATTTACTACAGGCAGAGGAACACCAGTAGGAGCTCCAGTTCCTACAGTAAAAATTTCCACAAATACAGAACTAAAAAAACACAAACCAAACTGGATAGACTTTGATGCAGGTCGTCTGTTAAGTGAATTAACTATGGATGATCTAAGTAAAGATTTATGGGAATACATAAAAAAAATAGCCGCCGGAGAAGAGTACACTAAAAACGAGCAAAACGACTATAGAGAAATATCCATTTTTAAAGATGGAGTAACCTTATAAAAATTAACAAACGGAGGTTCAATATGGATACATTATTAAAACAAGTACACGACTGTGGGGTAATCCCAGTAATAAAATTAGATGATGCAAGTGATGCAGCCCCTCTTGCCAAAGCACTACTAGATGGTGGAATTAATGCAGCAGAAATAACATTTAGAACAGATGCAGCAGAAGAATCCATTAAAAGAGTTGCAGATGCATATCCTGACATGTTAGTAGGAGCAGGAACAGTTTTAAACACAGACCTAGCAAAAAAAGCAATAAATGCCGGAGCAAAATTCATAGTAACACCTGGCTTCAACCCAAAAGTAGTAGAATACTGCCTTGAAAACAACATCTTAGTATTACCAGGAACCAGTAACCCAAGTGACATAGAAATGGGCTTAAGCTACGGACTAAAAACCTTAAAATTTTTCCCGGCAGAAACAAGTGGAGGAATAAAAGCTTTAAAAGCCATGTGTGCTCCATACGCTATGGTAAAATTCATGCCAACAGGGGGAATCGACCCAACCAACATAGGACCATACCTTTCATTTGACAAAGTAATTGCCTGTGGAGGAAGCTGGATGGTAAAAGAAGACCTTATAAAAGAAAAGAACTTTGCAGAAATTACAAAATTAACTAAAGAAGCAGTAACAGCCATGCTAGGTTTTCAATTTGCCCACATGGGAATCAATCCTGAAAACAATGACACTATCCAAATTAAAGAAACCTTTGGAAACATTTTTGGCTTTACCAGTCGTGAAACAAGTGGTTCATATTTTAGCAGTCCATTCATAGAAATCATGAAACAAAAAGGTCTTGGAGAATGTGGACACATAGGAATCAAAACCCACAGTGTAGAAAGAGCAATAGCATACTTAGAAAAACAAAACATCCCACTAGACTATGAAACAGCTCGTAAAAAAGGAGATAGAATAAACGTTATATATTTAAAAGACAGCATTGGCGGATTTAGAATACATTTAGTAGAATAATAAAGTATAAAACTTATAATTATAAAAATGGAGGATAAAAATTATGAAAACAGTAGTAACTTTTGGAGAAATCATGTTAAGGCTAAAATCACCAGGACTTGAAAGATTCTTTCAATCCCCAGTTATGGAAGCAACATTTGGCGGTGGAGAAGCAAACGTAGCAGTTTCCTTATCAAACTACGGTCACAAAGCAAGATTTGTCTCCGTTCTACCAAAGCACGACATAGGAGAAGCTTGTGTAGGAGAATTAAGACGCTTTAATGTAGACACAAATTCAATCCTAAGAAAAGATGGCCGTATAGGAATCTATTACTTAGAAACCGGCTCTAACCAAAGACCATCAAATGTAGTATACGACAGAGACCACAGCCTTATAGCCGACATAAAACCAGGAGACTTAAACTGGGACGAAATCCTAAAAGATGCCGGTTGGTTCCATATAACCGGAATAACTCCAGCCCTAAGTGAAAGTGCAGCAAACGCTTCTTTAGAAGCCGTAAAAAAAGCAAAGGAAATGGGTCTAATGGTATCCTGCGACCTAAACTATCGTGCAAAACTTTGGAAATACGGAAAAACTGCCAAAGAAGTAATGAGTGAACTATTCAAATACGTAGACGTAGGAATTGCCAACGAAGAAGACTGTCAAAAATCTTTGGGAATTGCCTCCGATCAAAATGTTGAACACGGTGAACTAGACGTAGACTCATACAAAGCATTAGGAGACAAAGTACTATCCCAATTTCCAAATTTAAAATGCCTAGCAATCACTTTACGTGAAAGTAAAAGTGCAAACATAAACCACTGGGCAGCCTGCCTAAACACAAGAGACAGCTTCTACCTAAGCAAAAAATACGAAATCAACGACATAGTAGACCGTGTAGGTGGGGGAGACTCATTTGGTGGGGGATTAATCCATGGCATACTAACCTACGAAAATGACTACCAAAAAGCTTTAGAATTTGCAGTGGCTGCAAGCTGTTTAAAACATACTATTAGTGGAGACTTTAATAGAGTTGGTGTTGCTGAAGTTGAGAAACTAATGGGTGGTGACGGTTCAGGGCGTGTGCAAAGGTAGTTTTATTACTTTGCCTTTAGGTTTTTCTCTTTAGGGGGAACCAAACGGATGCTTTGCCTTTAGGTTTTTCTCTTTAGGGGAAATCAAACGGACGCTTTGCCTTTTAGTCTTTCTACTCCAAGAGAGGAGGCTCATTATGTTGTGAAAAGGTCGACGCACCTAACATTCCAATGAGCCTGTAAACAAACATATCATGGAAGAATGCTTCCATGATATGTTACAGTCTCATTTCCATGGTGCTAACGACCTTTTCACAACATAATGAGCCCCCTCTCTTGGAGATGTAGTTTTTGAGGCAAAGCTGGTTACTTAAAAATCTAGTTTATTGTGTGCAATTTGTATGTATTTGTTTCAAATGTTATTAACATTAAATTACAACAATTTTAATCTATACAGACAAAAATAAAATATTTATTTATTGTTTACTTCAAATTTCTTATCAAATTAGTATGTGTTAATTAATCTATACAAAATTTGATTGTTTAAGTAAAAAATCTAGTTTTTATAATATTTTATATGTTATATGTTATATGTGTTATAATACACAAGAATTTAAGTTAAGCTTAAATTTTTTTTGGTAATGGCAAAAACACTTTGAATTAATAAGAACAGCCTATGAAGAAAAATTTAATCTGAAAGTCAAATAAATTTTACCTTAATTTTCTTTTAATATGTATTCCAAATTTACAATAACAAAATATGTAATAATTATATTTTGCAGATAATAAATCTTCATTTTTTACCCTTTAATTTATTTTTAAAAGCTAAAAAGTGTTTCACACATTTTACACGTTATAACATTTATAACATTTATAACATTTACAAGAAAACATGCATGGTAAAGATGTGTAAACCATATATATATACGAAACAACAGGACATAATTCAAAAATTCTTTATAAAGTTTGAATAACCAGCTTTGCCTCAAAAAACTATATCTCCATGGTAGGGGGCTTATTATGTTGTGAAAAGGTCGTTAGCACCATGGAAATGAGACTGTAACATATCATGGAAGCATTCTTCCATGATATGTTTGTTCACAGGCTCATTGGAATGTTAGGTGCGTCGACCTTTTCACAACATAATAAGCCCCCTACCATGGAGTGTAAAGACTTCATGGCAAAGCGTCAGGCAAAACCAACCAATCAAAGACTTCATGCAAAACGTCATGCAAAACCCGTACAATACCCAAAAAGAAAGGAGTCAAGGACAAAAGTCCCATAAAATGAAATTCAACATTTTTACATAAAAACATTAAATTAGGTATTGACAACTAGTAAAATTTTATATATAATTAACTTGTATTCAAGTACACAAGAACTTAAACATACAAATCAAAAAACAAATAAAAGAATAAGAAGATACATAATCACCAAATAAAGTGAATGAGTACTTTTTATATGAAGGTTTGAGGGTGCTTGCATATTTTAGAGAAAATGCATCAATGTTTATAAAAGTATAAAGGAGATGATTGCAATTTGACTTCACAGTTTCAAAATTTAAGTAACAAAGATGTTTATCAATGTATCAAGGATGATATTCTGACACTAAAATTAGAACCGGGTCAATATATTAGTGAGAATGAATTTTCAAAAAAGTATAACGTATCAAGGACGCCCATTAAATCAGCGTTTTTAAGATTGATGAGTGAGAAATTTATTGAAATTCTGCCTCAAAGAGGAACCTATGTAACCCTTTTAGATTTGGAGTATATAAAAGAAATAATTTATATGCGTACGGTTCTTGAAACAGAAGTGATTTTAACTGCTATAGATTGTCTTGAAGATAAAGTATTGGATAAACTAGAAGATAATCTAAAACAACAAGAAGAACTCATTGGTATTGACACATTTGAAATTGAAGATTTTTATAAACTGGATAGTGAATTTCACTTCATCTTATTTGACTTTGTAAAAAGAACGAAATTATGGGAAATTATACAGGAATTTCAAGTATATTATACTAGATTTCGAATGCTTGATATAGTAGCTACAGGCAGCTTTGAAAAACTATATCTGGAGCATTTTACTCTTTATCAATGCGTTAAGGCAAAAGATAAAGAAGGAGTAAAAGAACAGTTATGTAGTCATCTTCATGGAAATCTCGACAGACTTTCCGGTAAGATTGATAATGAACTTAAAAAGTACTTTATTAATTAAATAATGGGAAAATAAAGTTAACGCAGGCTAAATACCTGCGGGAGATAATTAAAACTAAAACGTTTTATCATTATTTAATAAATAAAATATAAAACTAAAAACTTAAACAAAATAAAGGAGGATTTATATTTATGAAGAAATTTATGAAAGTGGTAGCATTGGTATTAGTGTTTTCTATGGTGCTTGCAGGATGTGGAGCAAAGTCAAATTCAGGTAGTGCAAAATTAGAAATGCCTAAAGATTCAGAAAAAGTAACAATTCGTTTTTCATGGTGGGGTTCTGATAATCGCCACGAAGCAATGCAGGAAGTAGCAAAACTTTATATGGAAAAACATCCAAACATTACAATTGAATGTGAATATGGTGCATTTGACGGATGGCAACAAAAGGTTTTAACACAACTTTCTGGTAAAACAGAACCAGACGTAATGCAGGTTAATTATAACTGGGTACATTCATTTGGAAAAGGCAAAAATGTATTTTATAATTTAAATGACTTAGGTAGTTTTATTGATTTAACACAATGGGAAAAGTTACAACTTGACTCTATGACAGTAGGTGGCGAGCTTGGAGCAGTTCCTCATGGTATTACAGCAAGAGCTAATCTTTATAATAAAGCATTATTCTCATATGATAATATTTTCTATCCAAAAACTTATGATCAAATTATAGAAGTAGCTAAGGTAATTGCAAAGGATAATACAGCAACGGGTGCTAATAATCAATATGTATTAACAAATATTGGTAAAGTTTCTACAGATCTTTTCATAGCTCAAATGTTGTATAACAAAACAGGAAAAGTTATGCAGGAAAATGGTAAGATTAACTATACAGTAGAAGAAGTACAACAAGTATTAGAAACTTATAAATCATTTGAAGATTGTGGAGCATTCCCAACTTTTGAACAAGAAGATCCTATACAAAACGAATCTAACCCTGTTTGGACATCAGGAAGATCTGGAAGTGTTTACGAATGGGTTGGAACAATGGATAAATATTTACTTTCATATAAAGATGGAGCAAGTCAAGAAATTAGTGTAGCACCATATGTAACTGAAAAAGAAGGAGATAATGTAAAAGTATATGTAAAACCAAGCTTAGGATTTGCAGTATCTAAGAATAGTAAAAATCCAGCAGTTGCAGCAGATTTCTTAAATTTCATGTTTACTAATGACGAAGCAATCAAACTTCTTGGAACAAGCCTTGGTGTATCTTCAAATGCTAAAACAAGATCTGTTCAAGAAAGTGAAGGTATGGTTAAAGGGGCTATGAAGGAAGGATATGATTTATTAGCAGAATACGAACAAGTTATGCTTGATCCATATTTTGAAGATGAAAATGTTAGGGGCGAACGTTACATAGCAATCGAATCATTTAGAACGGGGAAATCTACTTCAGCAGAAGCAGCAAAAGCATATATTGAAAAACAACAGGCTGAATTAGACAAATTAATGAAATAATGAATAAAAGAAAGAAAAAAATAAACCCAACGCCTTATATACTGTTGGCCCCATGGTTATTTGGATTTGTGGTATTTAAGCTTTACCCAATTATTGTTTCTTTTGTATATAGTTTAATGGAATATCCTATTTTGGGAGATCCTGAATTTGTTGGAATAAAGAATTATACAGATATATTCTTTGTTGATGAAACTTTTAGACGTGCTTTTATGTCAACTATGAAATACGTATTAATTGGAACGCCTACTGTTTTGGTAACAGCGTTTGTTGTAGCATTTATATTGAATTTTAAATTAAAAGGTGTAAACTTTTTTAGAACTGCATACTACATACCGTCTATCTTAGGCGGTAATGTAGCGGTATCTATACTTTGGACTATGTTATTTAGTGTAAATGGCCCGGTAAATTCAGTTCTTGGTGTTTTTGGATTAGAAGCTATTAACTGGACTCATGATGAGAGATTTGCAATATTTACTTTGATTATATTAAAAGCATGGCAATTTGGCTCTACAATGCTCATTTTCCTAGCTGCACTACAAAATGTATCAGCTTCCTTATATGAAGCAGCGTCACTAGATGGAGCAACTAAAATGAGACAATTATTTAGTATTACGATTCCGATTATAACGCCGGTTCTTTTATTTAACTCAGTAAACGTTTTAGTAAAAGCTTTTCAAGAATTTAACTCCGCTTATTTAATTACCAAGGGCGGGCCAAATCAATCTACATATTTTTTGAATCTTTATATTTACGATCAAGCGTTTGTTGGTGGTAATTATGGTTATGCCAGTGCTTTAACCTGGATATTATTGATTATTATTGGTATTTTGACAGCAACAATCTTTTCATCATCAAAATACTGGGCATTTTATAACGATTAAAGGAGGAGCTTTTAATGAAAATAGGTCATGCAATAAATATGACAATACGATATGCTTTATTGGCACTGGTTGGCGTCATCTTAATCTATCCGCTATTATGGATGATAGGCTCATCCTTTAAAGAAAATATTGATATTTTTGGTGGTTTAAACTTGCTTCCTCCAAAAGGCAGAGTAGTTACAGATAATTTTAATCTGGCATGGAATATTTCCAGTCAACATACTTTGTTATTTTATTTCTTAAATACTATGAAGTTTTTAATTCCTAAAACTATTTTTACTATTATATCTTGTACTATTACGGCTTATGTTATTGCAAGAAAGAAGTTTTTTGGTAAGAAGTTTGTATTTACAGCAGTTATTGTAACACTTTTAATGCCGGAACTTGCTTTTAGAATTCCTCTTTATTTGTTATTTAGAGAGGTTGGATTGATTGATACATTTTTATCTTTGTATATACAAGACATTTTTGCGGCATCTTCTTTCTTTATCTTTATGGAGATTCAGTTTATGAGGACTATTCCTAAGGAACTTGATGAGGCAGCAGTTATTGATGGATGTAATGATTTACAGATTTTGTTTAGAATTATTGTTCCTGTTTTAAAACCTATTATTATTACTGTTGGGTTGTTATGCTTTATGTGGGGTATGAATGACTTCCAAGGACCGTTGATTTATTTGAATAGTCCTAATAAGACAGTTATGGCTCAGATTCTTAAACAGCAGCTTGATGGGGATACAGTTATTATTTATGGAAAGATTTTTGCGGCTTCTGTAATGGCTCTTTTACCTATGATTTGTATATTCTTTGCGGGATCTAAGTATTTCGTTGATGGGGTTGCTAATACTGGGGGGAAGGAATAAGAGTTGTATCGGGACGAAACCTTGTGGAAGGTACTTCTACAAGGTTTATAGTCTCATTTACATGGCACGTAATGCCTTTTCACAGTATAATAAGCCGATTCCATGGATGATGTATTTATAGAGGCAAAGCTGGTTATTCAAAAAGGTTATTTTTAATGATATATTTTGAGTTTTATAGATATTTGGGTTTCTTTTTGTTTGTAGACTTTATAGAAAGAAGGCGTTGCTATGATAGTTGTAATGAGAGTTATTGCTCAATTGATTGATATTTTGCTTTGCATTGGGATTTATGTGGTTTCTTTTATTTATGCAAGTCCGGTGTTTGCTAAGTGGGTTTCTAGTATTTTTGGAATTTCTAGTTTTTCAAGTAATGTTTTTGCGGCTGCTTTGACTTTGATTCTTGGAACTTTAGTGGCTGTGTTGGTTCAGTTACCATTTTTGAAAACTAATCAAACTATTGGGAAGACTTTTGCTTCGCTGGAGATTGTTTCTACTAATAAGAATAGACCTTTGAATATGTCTATTTTGTTTCAAAGAGAAATTTTTTGTAAATTGGTTAGCTGTTTTATAATTTGTTTACCGGTTTTTGTTGGAAAAACTGGGTGGCATGAACTTGCAACTGAGACCCAGGTTGTAAGGAAAAGATGATTTAGAGTGTTTAAGTATGATGTAAAAGAGGAGATACTTATGCAGAATATTTTGGTTAATACACCTTTTGGATTTATTTTTGAGGTTTGTAGTGAGAGCTGTTATTACTGTGAAAAGACTTATACAATTTTTTTGAATGGTATTGAATGGATGGAAGTTTCACAAAATGTGGTTTGTATTTATGGACTGAAACCAGATAGTGTTTATCATGTGACTTCTAAAGGATTGGAAGTAGAGCTTGATTTTGAAGTTCGTACTCATAAGGCTTTGTTTGTTATTGATGTTAGGGATTATAATGCAATTGGTGATGGGGTTACGGATGATACTTCTGCTATAAATGCGGCTATTTATGCGGCTCCTAAGGGAAGTGTTGTGTATTTTCCTAAGGGAAGTTATTTAGTTAATCAGGTGTTTCTTATGAGTGATGTTAGTATTTATTTGGAAAAAGGTGCAACTATTTTGCAAAATACTAATAGGGCAGAACTGGCTATACTTAAAGGATATGAACGTAATTATGATTTTTCTAAAGGAGTGGTTAATGCTTCTTGGGAAGGGAATCCTATTGATTGCTATTGTAGTGTTTTTTATGGCAAGAATGTTCACAATGTTCATATTTATGGTGATGGTATTGTTGATGGAAATGGTAGTGAGGGAGGATTTTGGGAGAATCCTAAGGTTAAGAATGTAGCATTTAGACCTAAGAATATTTTTTTGGTTAATTGTGAAAATATTATTTTGAGTGGCATAACATCCAGAAACAGTGCTTCATGGAATATTCATCCTTTTTACTGTAGTAATATTGAATTTTATTGTTTAAAAGTACAAAGTGATCCTTTATCACCTAATACAGATGGATTAAATCCTGAAAGTTGTGATAATGTTAAGATAGTTGGATGTGATTTTTTGGTTGGGGATGATTGTATTGCTATTAAGTCTGGGAAGTATTTTATGAGCGAGTTTGATTTTAAACCTTCAAGTCATATATTGATTCGTAACTGTTTGATGAGAGAGGGACATGGTGGTGTTGTAATTGGCTCGGAGATATCTTGCGGGGTTTTAGATGTAGTTGTAAGCCAGTGTTATTTTAAACGCACAGATAGAGGATTAAGAATAAAGACCAGAAGAGGCAGAGGTGAAAAGTCTGTT
>JAVBPB010000124.1:0-10084 GCA_031549965.1 Mobilisporobacter sp.
AAGGGAACACCATCTAAACATTCAGCTAAGTTTTGGATTCGTGATGATGAAATAATAATGGAAAACAATAATGCAGATATTCCAGCAAAGGATTTAAGAAGACTTCAGATGTATATTCGTTTGAATAAGAAAGATATCATATATGAATGGTTTAGACATTTTGGTCAATAGTTATAATGAGCAAAGCACCAATGGAAGAAAATTAATCTTCTAGAGGTGCTTTTTTGATTGTTTACTATTAATATTAGATGTTGCCTTTTCAAGCTCAATAGATTTCCAACGTTCATTAATAATCTGTTGGTTAAGTTGAGTAATTCTTTTGTTGGTATCTTTGTCTAGACAGTTCATGAGGAAATGTGGAATTAATTTATCAGGGAACTTCTGGATAATAATAAATATAACATCTTCAAGAATGTTATATATCTTGTATAAAACCACTTTTAATTTATTGCGTTTCTTAAGTTTGATGTCTATATGGATCAACTCCTTAAAATAATTTGTAAAATGTGTAGTGAATGCAATTAATTTTATTATTATTAAAGTATAGATTGGATTTGATAAAAAGGCAATCCTATATTAAGTTCCAATAATGTATCAGTTTAGGAACTTTCCTTTATTTATGGGAAGTGTGGCAATGGCTTTAGAAAGTATATAGAAAATAGGAACTAAATCATATAGAAAATAGGAACTTTTGAAGGAGGTAAAAGATTTTGAATAAAGAAACTGTAGCACTTACTGAAGAGCAATATAAAAATATTATTTCCACAATGCGTAATGGATTTGTATGTATCGATGGTCACATAGTTAAACCTAATGTTAGAATTGCAACTGCATTGTCGCTAGAAGCGAATTTAGGATTACGTATTAGTGATATATTACAGTTGAGGTTATCAGCTATTATTCGTGATGGAGATCGATATAGATTAAACATTATAGAACAGAAGACGAAAAAGAAAAGGGAGTTTACTGTTCCAAGTGATATTTATATCTATATACAGAACTATGCGTTAGAAAACAATATCAAACCTGATGCCAAATTATTTGATATATCAGAAAGAGCAGTTACAAAACATTTGAAATTAGTTTGTAATTATTTGGAATATACAGGAATAGGTAGTCATAGTTTTAGAAAATATTTTGCAACGAGTATTTATATAAATAATCATTATGATATAAATTTAGTTCGTGTGCTTTTACAACATTCATCAGCGGTTACAACTCAAAGATATATTGGATTGCAAAGACAGGAAATAGAGGAGGCATTGCAAAAGCATATAAAGTTATTGTAGAAAACAAAAAATCTAGAACTGTAGGACATCTTAGTGCTAAGATACTTTTACAAGTATTATGTTGTTCTATTTGTATTGTTAAGAACAGTCTAATAAATTTAGTGATAGACTGTTCTTTTTATATTAAATAATATATTTAAATGTTTATTATAACTACTTTACTTTTTAAATATTATGGATATAATTTAAGTAAAAGGAGAAATTTACTATGGATAAGACAAGTAATAAATTTATTAATGATAATTTTGCAATAGTACTATCGGGTTCTAATAATAAACTTGAATGTGATGTCCATATTAACGATTGGGTTGTTTATCCCTTTGGTAGTTATATAGATTTTGGATTTAGAATCTATAATATAATCGATGTTACGACTCTAGAGATATATGTTCCTTATAAAATAGGCAAGGAAGATATTCAGGATCTTGCGCCATTATTTGGTGATGAAAAAGTATCAAGAGGTATGACTAATACAATTGCAAAAATAATAACCTCGACTACTAACCCCAGTATCGATATAGAATATTATGGAATAACAGAAACAATATATTTTCTCTCTTTAATTGATTATTCTATATGTAATTGCGAAAATGGAACAATTATTTCGTTTTCATTTGATAGATTATCTTCGCATATAAGAAATGACAATGGCTATATAAGATTTCGTATTCCTCATAAGTCGTTAGATGAAATTTTTAAATATAAAAAACATGATTATAAATTTACATTTGAAAGTCCTATTATTACTGACTATTATTACCATACAATAAGAATAAATGAGTTTAGATCTTTACCACTTGAAGTAAGGCATATGCTATCAACAAAAAAGCAAACTAAATCTATTAAAAAGGTTTGCTTTTATCTATCAGCTAATGAAAAAATAAATATTGATGATAATTATTGTGAAAACGTAAGACCATTAGAAAATGATTTGTTTGGTACATATATTCCTAAAACTTTTAAAGACTCTAATACGTTATCATATCAATGGATAAAAAGATCCAATAAATATGTAACCATTAATTTTAAGTGTTCAACTAATAGAATACAATTGTTAAGCCTATTTATTTACTCCTTTTTAGTGATTTTCTTATCTATAATTGGTAATGTAATTTGGGAAGTTGTAAAGATTGTTTTGTGTTTTGATTAAAAACAAGATAGCACTAAATAACACTATTATTGACAAAAAATGTGAATAGAATAGTTCGATAATATAAATATTGAAAAGTTATTAATTGATTATGGCTATTGATTTTTCTAGGGTTAATATTACATTATATTTTTAAAGTAAGAAAAAATATTGTTAAAAGTATAAAAAATAAGAGATATTTAGGTGGGTTCGAGAAATATATATTATTTTAATAAGTAAATCTGTGATTTCTAATGTTAGACATAGAAAAGCAGATTTATTTTTATTTCAATAACATACTAAAATGATATGAAATAGGTATAATCAGGAGCTTCGGTGTAGTGTTCGACCAGAATAGTTAGTTATAAAATGATAGCAATTTTAATGTTGAGAATTCTGACAAATGAAAATAAAAGCAGTAAATATAATTCAAACACTGGTAAATAAAGGACTTAAGGGGTTTTAATGATTATTGGTAATTAAGTTCGGAGTAAAAAATTAATAGATAGTGTGTGAATGAAATAGTATATAAGAAAAAAGGATATTGCATAGAACAATATCCTTGGAATTATAATAATTCAGGGGGATCCTCGCTTATTTCTTTTACACTATATTCTTTAACCAAATCATCTAAAGCATTAAAAAAATCTTTCTTGAGCTGATGAGGTTTATCAGCTAATGGTAATATGTTTGTACCAATTAGTTTTAGTGCGATAACGGGATTGGATTTCAATAATGTATTTAGAGACTCGATCTTTTCGTTAGTATAATTAATATCTATAACAGAAAATGCGTGAATTCGTTCAGTAAATTCATATAATGAAGACAATAATTTTCGGTCATCTGATGGAAGGTTAGTGTTATTTCTATGAGATAATAAATCGTGTATTTTTTGTTCGTCATCATACGCATGCATAATTTCTTCTGTATCTCTTAGCGTGTAAATTTTTAAATCCATTAAAGTGTTATGAGTAAGAGTATATGCCTTCTCTTTTTCTGTTTTTTCAAGTCTATAAAGCGATAGCAAAATACAAAACAAAAAACCATAACATGAAGTTTTTTTTTCGTCTGAAAGTATTTTATCTATTTTATCGCTTGATATCTCCATTAAAACAAATGAAAATCCGTTATTAAAAATCCATTTGTTTTTTGGTGAGTTATCTAATAATTGTTTATCTAAAGTGTTATCATTATATAAATCAAAATTTGAATTAATATAATTTGAAAGTACAGAAGATGTAATATTTAATTGATTCATTTTTGATTTTACAATTTCTTTATATTCATTTTCAATAGAGAGAACAAGATAGAAATAATCTAAATTTAATTTCCATGTTTCATTTTCCTGTTCTTCTTCAGAATATTCCATTGTAGTATCTTTTAGTAATGTATCTATGGCTTCTGCAAATTCATTTTTATCATTTGACATTTTTCTAATGATTTCAATGAAATCTTCGCTATCTATTGTATTTAATTCGCCTTTTTCAAGCTTGGAAATATAAGCTCCGGTCTTGTTTATAGCTTTTGCAAGATCAATAGCTTTAATCTTTCTGTATTGACGTAGATTTTTTAATGCTGATCCCATATTTTTTGTTACTTTATATTTTGGCATATTAAAGACCTCCATTCATACTATTAATTATATTATATTACGTGATATAAGTCAATGAATAATTGAATCAACTTGATGAAAAAATAAATTATTTAAGAAATTAAATAAATGATTCAATAAAACGTTGACAGATTAAAATGTAGGTGATATTATATGTATATACTAATAAAGTACAAAAAGAAGCCGATGCTGTAACACCGACCTCTTTTGTGAATACTGTAATATTCACAATTTGTAATTAAAATTGCACAGACTTTAAATCATCTGCACATATGTAAAACTAAGCATTTTATATTATATCAGAAAAATTTGATTAATTCAATTAAAAGTCTATGAACACATCGTTCAGCAATTTTCACAACCTACAATTTAATAAACAGAGAATATATAGATATCTATAAAAATGCATAGATTTATTTTCTGTACCCATTAATAAAGAAAGGAGGAACAATTATTGATTGATAAGAAAAATATCAAATTTCACTCAAAGACTTACTACACATCAACTTATGGTGGTGTTATGCCAGTGAAAATTCTTAGATTATTCGAAGATGAAAAGATTTTAGTTAAGACTGGTAAAGGTAACCCTTTTGTTCGAGCAATCAAACACGTACATAACACACAGGAAGAAGCAAAAAGACGTGGTCGTGATTGGGAACATGATGAGAGAAAGAGAAGAAAAGGTAGGAAGTAAGTATTTTTAGATAGTTATTTAAATTTGAACTGAGATATGTGATGTGAAAACCTATATTTTTTTGCATTACATATCCAAGTTCATACAACTATTTACAAAACTATAAGAGAAAGGAGCAAATAATACAATGAATAGTGAATTAACAAGAACAGAATATGTGATTTTAAATATTTTGAAAAATGGGAAAGCAACTAATCATATGCAATCTATGACAATAAGTGAAATTTCAGAACAAGAAAGAAGAAGTAAAACTAATACGTTATATAAACATATTTTAATGTTGAAAGAAAAAGGATATGTAGAAAAAGGTGCTAAAGTTGAACGAGCCTATGGATTCTATATAAATCAGGAGGCATTAGAGTTGCTAGATAAATATTCTAATATGGAGGGAATTTAAATGGAACAAAAAATCAAAGAGAGATATGGATTTATTGGTTTGGGAAGTATGGGAGGTAATGAAGCAAAGATTTTTTATGTAAATGGTTATCCTGTTATGGTTGGTAATACAGCACAATCAGATTTAGATAGTTTGGATTTACCAGATGATTGCAAGTATCATATTTTAAATGGGTATGGAAGTAGTAAAGATAGGAAGAAAGCAAAGCAACTATTAGCTGAAAATAATTATGAAAACTTTGACTTGCTTATCAATGAGATTAAAGAACGATTTAAGGATTGTAAAATCATTTTCCTTATAGCAAGTTCTGGTGGTGGTTCAGGAAGTGGAATGTTACCAGCTATAGCCCAAAGATTATTAAGTGAAACGGA
Source organism: Mobilisporobacter sp. (assembly GCA_031549965.1). Lineage (GTDB taxonomy): Bacteria > Bacillota > Clostridia > Lachnospirales > Lachnospiraceae > JAVBPB01. The sequence continues at coordinate 5,493 of JAVBPB010000124.1, forward strand.
TAAGATTGTTTGCGTAATAACATGCACACCAGATGACAATGCAAGTCTAAAGGAATTTATGAACTGTTATGAGTTTTTTCAAGAATTAGAATCTATTGATAGTAGAGCTGCCACGTTTATAATAGACAACAATAAAAACCGAAATAAGCTTGTGTTGAATGAGCAGTTTGCTTGTTACTTAGATGCATTTCTTACATCTGAAACCAATTCTACACAAGGCGTTGTAGACAGAGCAGAAATCGAAAATGTACTGTCTCAAAAGGGAATGTGCATCATAAATAAATATGGCTCTGAAAATGCCACAACACAAACAGTTATTGAAAAGATTAGAGAAAATATATATGCACCTTTAGAAGAAGATGGTGTTGTTGCCAATATAGCATTGATACAGTCAAATAATAAAGTACGTCTAAATGAGGTTGTAGATAATATTGGTAAACCATTAGCTACTTTTGAGGGGTTTGGATTAGATGCATCAGTTTTGGCGGTATCGGGATTATCCCTATGTTATAAGAAATTGGATGAAATTAAAAAGAAAATTGATGAAAACAAAGATGTTATTAAGCGAAATTTAACAGCTACAAATGAACGTAGATTAACAGATAGGATTGATTTTTTAGGTGAGATTGAAACTAAAAAAACTCAGAGTGAGAAGAAGAAATCTACAAGAGATATGTTGTTTATGTGATGTAATCAGAGTTTATACACTAAAAAGAGAGAAAGTAAGAGTATATCAAATAATATATGGTATAAATCCATGCATTATTTATAACAAGAAATATTAAGAAGAATTAAGAGAATTATTAATTAGGAGGAATTTAATATGAAAGAAGAATATAGTGAAGAAATTTATTTGAAAGAATTAGAGAATGCAATTAAAAATAATAGTAATAAGAAGGCAAAGACATTGGTGTCATATCAGTATTTGGAGCAAAAAAAATTATTGCAAAATGAGAAAATTATTTCGGAATTAAAAAGCATTGTTGAAAGAAAAATATTTTTTTCTGTAAAGAAAGAAGCTTATGAAACTTGTAAAAAAGTCGGTGTTGATTGTAAAAAACCGATGCATGATTTTAAGATTAACGAGAATGAATGTATTAAAATGGTTCCTATTTTTGAATATATGAAGTCTAAGAAATGGCTGAAAAAATATAACGCACCAAAGTTTAGACAAGCATATAACCATGTATATGGAAAAGAGTATAGTAGACTAGTAAAAAATATGAGTGACAAAACCAAGAAAGCAACGATGTTTAAACTCTATAGAAAGTATTACATGATTTTTATAGAGGATGGACAATTTCAACATTGGATAGAAAAGCGAAATAGGAGAAAATCCAAAGTTAATGAAAGTCAAGATAGGGTGAAATAAATATATGTCATACGGTAGAGTTTATATTAGTAATCTTCGCAATAAAATTACAGTGCTATTTGATGAACTTAAGAAAGATAATCAGCTAAGAGAGGATAAGTTCATTGAAGCATTCAAACAAAAATATCCTAAGGATTATGCAATGCTTGAATATGAATGGGAGTTTAAGGTACATGAATTTAAGAAGAATAGAAAAGGACAACCTAAATCTCATCCAATAAGACCAGAAAAGATATTAAGCAATATGTATAGAAATTATTACTTCAAATTAATTAAGCAACCGTCAATTAGAAAAGAAAGATCTAAAAGTGTAAATCATATTTGTACCAAGAAATAGTTATTAGATGAGGATAAATTATGGACAGAAAAATCAAGTTAGTATATTCAGAAAAGTATAATCAGTTTTATAGTGTTTTAAGAGTAGATGAAGACATTGGTGTCTACTACATAAAGCTAACAAATAATCATTATGACAAAGCAATTAAAAGGCAAGAAATACTTCATATGTAGAAAAATAATAATTATGTCTATTGTTTAATGTACGATATCAACATCACTTCCTAACAACATTTTATAAGAATTATGAATAGTAATAGTAGTGTTCAAGCCAAGATAGGTGAGTTAAAGAGTTTTAGGAAGAATATGTTAATAGATTCAGAAATAGCAATGCAAAGGCTAAAGGAATTATCAGAATGCATAGACAATGTTAAAGAAGATGATGCAATAAAGAAATTGCAAAGAGCAGCATTAGAGTTATACACAAGTATTACACCACAACAAATTATTACTGACAATAAGAGTACATATATTGATCAAATAATACCTAATGATATAAAGAAAATGGCATTGTCAAAAAGATTATTCGTAGAGCGTTCAGATGATTATTATGGCAATAAAGATTATAGGCATCCGTCTACAAAAGCAGAAAGACTAATAAAACAAGAAAGGCATCCTTGTGGATTTATTATTAAAGATAGATATGGTGTTGTAATAGCTGGGAATAAGTATGAGTTATCTTTAGAAAATACTATTGGGTTTATAAAATATTATGTTCCAATAAAATATGAAGGTTGCTATAAGAAGTTGTATCCAGTCCCTATGTCGTTAAGAAAGAAACGTCAGCTTGCAAGTTGCTATGATATTCTTAAAGAACATGGACTTCATTATAAGAATGAACATAATTATTATTTTTGGGTATTGAATAAAAATAATAAAGTTGTAGCTGGTGGTAAAAATGGGTTTGGATTCAAATGGTTACTTAAATATTGTAATCGGTTAAATGCACAGCCAAGGAAAAAGGATAATCAAGTAGTTGCTCATAAGGGATAAACGGGATATCAAGAGATAAAAGATAAAAACAAAAGGAGAATAATAGATATGGAATTAACAGATTTATCAAAAGCATTGGTAGAACAAAACAGTAAAGGTGATGGTTACCAGATTCATTTGAATAGTGAAAACTTGGTACAAGAAATCAGCGAAAGAAATAATGACATTGAATTTGGTGACTTGTATTTCACAGAATGTAAAGTAATTGGAAGCACAGCATTACTTTCATTTGGAAATATGGGAAGAATGCCAGTTGACAAAAAAGAGGATGGAACAAATCTATATCCACCTGAAATTAATAGTAACTTGTTTGTTGATATGAGTAGGGTTGAAGTAATTGAAGAAGTAAAGGATTATCAAGATTGGTTTTCTTTTCACTCTACTAAAGTGATTAATATTTATATGTTTCCTCAAAATAACAATATGGATGGCAATAGAAATGTGTTAACTATTGGATTTATGTAAGAAAGGTAAAATCCTTCTCTATTTAGAGAATTAATATATAGATGGAACTCCTGATATGGAAAGCTCATATCCCATCAAAATTGTTAATCAAGAATCAATGAAAGGTTGAGTCTTCATATAAAGAAAGATGAGGAACTATATGAACAAAAAGGAAACAGTTAGTAAAATTATGGGGGGAATATTCAGAGTTTGGGATGAATCAACAAATGGTTGATATATTGTATGATGATGCAATCAAATGTAATGTTCCAGAAGAACTTATTTTTGCAGGAATGAAATATCAACTTAATGAAGCTCTTGGTATTAAAGATGAAAAAGTAGTTGATGAAGTCGGTAAAAGCTTTATGAATTATTCTATAAATGATCGGAAGATTAGCAATGAACCATGTTCAGAAGAGCCAATAAAGAAAGTGATTGCAGAAGATATTATAGAAGATGGCATTGATAATATACTAGAGGATTGTAACGATTTAATACCTGATATTAAAGTAGCTATTGAAAATAATATGCAAAAATATGTAGAGAAACACAATAAGTAAATATTGATTTAAGTATGGCGGTGCTTAAAGTGCCGCCTAGATGAAAGGTAAAATAACATTATGGATAAATCAGAAAATGCAAGAAAGATATTAAATGATTTTATGAATAGAAATCAAAGTTATGCCATTGACATTTATTTAAAACATATATCCTCAGATGCAATACTGGGAAGTTTTATTGTAACAAATCAATATACTTACAATTTATCTGAAGAAAGTGAATGTAGTATTGAATGGAATGATAAGAATTGTAAAGTAAGAATATTATATGATGAAATTGCAGCTTGTTATGAAGAAAGAGATGAATATAACAGTCATACAATTCATGTGATTATGAGAAATGGAATTAAAATAGACGTTGAGTGTTGTGGTATGCGATTGTTACATATGTAAAAGGAGGAAATAGGTTATAGGTAAGATTATAGTGGTGGATTCACTTATGGGATCAGGGAAAACAACTTGGAGTATTCAATATATAAATGAAAGTATATTTGAAAATTTTTTGTATATTACACCGTTTCTAGATGAGGTTGATAGAATTATTAAAAATACAAAAAGAGAATTTAATCAACCCATTAATAAAGGTAATGGCAAGTTAGATTCAATTAATGATTTGTTAGCATGTCAAGAAGATATAGCATCAACGCATGAATTATTTAAACATTTAGATGAAGAAAGCCGAGAAAATATAAAAAATGGAAATTATACATTGATTTTGGATGAAGTTTTAAATGTAATAGAACCTTATAATGTACAAAGTGATGATTTGAGATTATTAAAGGAAAGTGGTTGCGTTACTATTGAGGATGGTTTTGTTGTTTGGAATAAAGAAAAACTCAATTATGATACTAAATATAATGAGATAAAGAGATTAGCAGATAACAGAA
>JAVBPB010000037.1:0-25249 GCA_031549965.1 Mobilisporobacter sp.
GGTAAGGCAAACAATTGGATATATATAAATTCATATTTATCTGAAATAATTCGATAATCTAAATTAAGCAATTTTAAGAGGTTAACCTTAACTAGGTTGTAAATTGAAACATAAAATCCTTAAGTTGACGACATTGAGCGTCCGTTGTAGATCAAATACATAATTTTACAACATTAAGCATCCTCTTCACAACAAACTTAATACAATTATCCATTAAAATCCCCCCCAAGTCAAGGCTAAAAAAAATAATGTAACCGCTTACATAAAAAGCTTTACAATATAGAATAAATGTTGTATAATACAATTAATAAAAAATAAAAAAATAAAAGACAGGAGCGAATAAAATGAAAGAAAAATTAATAAAGAGATTTAAAGAAATATTTGGAGACCTAGAAGGCATAAAAGCATACTTTGCCCCAGGCCGTGTAAACTTAATTGGAGAACATACAGACTACAATGGAGGCCATGTTTTTCCATGTGCACTAACTATAGGTACATATGCTATAGCAAGAAAAAGAGAAGATAAAATAATAAGATTTTTTTCAGATAATTTTGAAGACTTAGGTACAATTGAAGTTAATTTAGATGACATAAAGTATGACAAAAAAGATGATTGGGCAAACTACCCAAAAGCAATGATATGGGCATTTGATCAAAAAGGATACAAAACAACCTCAGGTTTTGACGTACTGTATTTTGGAAATATTCCAAATGGTTCAGGACTATCCTCCTCTGCATCAGTAGAAGTAGTTACAAGTGTGTTACTAAAAGATCTGTTTAACTTTGATGTAGATATGATTAATATTTCGCTTATCAGCCAGTTAGCAGAAAATCAATTTATCGGAGTAAACTGCGGTATAATGGATCAATTTGCAATAGCAATGGGAAAAGAAGATAATGCAATATTCTTAGATACAAGTAACCTTCACTATGAGTATGCACCAATTGTTTTAAAAGATGAAAAAATCGTTATTGCCAATACTAACAAAAAAAGAGGGCTTGGAGAATCTAAGTACAACGAAAGAAGAGAAGAATGCGAAAGAGCAGTATCAGACCTTCAAAAAGTTATTGATATAAAAACATTGGGCGAGCTAACTGAAGAAAAATTCGAAGAATTAGCCCATAACATACAGGATGAAAACTGTAAAAAAAGAGCAAGACACGCTGTATATGAAAATCAAAGAACAATAAAGGCAAAAAATGCTTTAATGGAAGGTGATTTAGAACTTTTTGGAAAATTAATGAATGAATCACATAAATCCTTAAATGAAGATTATGAAGTAACAGGTAATGAATTAAACACATTAGTTGAAGCAGCATGGAAGCAAGAAGGTGTAATCGGTGCAAGAATGACAGGTGCAGGATTTGGTGGTTGTACTGTAAGCATTGTAAAAAAAGATAAAGTTGATAACTTTATAAAGAATGTATCTATAGAATATGCTCAAAAAATAGGATATGCGGCTGATTTCTACGTAGTAGAGGTTGGAAGTGGAGCTGGAAAACTTGATTAATATACCTTGAAAGGAGAATTTTTATGGCAATTTTAGTATTAGGAGGAGCAGGATATATTGGCTCACACACAGTTTACGAATTAATAGAACAAGGCGAAGACGTAGTAATTATTGATAATTTAGAAACAGGATATAAAGAAGCTGTTCACGAAAAAGCCAGATTTTATCAAGGGGATATTAGAAACAGACAGTTTTTAGATGAAGTATTTGAAAAAGAAACAATTGAAGCCGTTATTCATTTTGCAGCTAATTCATTAGTTGGAGAAAGTATGACAAACCCACTTAAATATTATGACAACAATTTATGCGGAACTAAGGTTTTACTTGAAGCAATGGTTTCTCATAACATTAAAAAGATTGTATTTTCATCAACAGCAGCAACTTATGGAGAACCAGAAAGTATTCCTATTCTTGAATCAGACAGGACATTACCAACTAATGCATATGGAGAAACTAAGCTTTCCATGGAAAAAATGTTTAAATGGACAGATTATGCTAACGGCATTAAATATGTTTCATTAAGATATTTTAATGCCTGTGGAGCTCATGAAAGTGGTACAATAGGAGAATCTCATAGGCCAGAATCCCATTTAATTCCACTTATTTTACAAGTTCCATTAGGACAAAGAGAACATATCAGCGTATATGGTAATGATTATGATACAAAAGACGGTACTTGTATAAGAGATTACATACACGTAACAGACCTTGCACAGGCTCATATCCTTGCAGTAAAATATTTAAAAGCAGGAAATGAAAGTAACATATTTAACTTGGGAAACGGTCAGGGCTTTACAGTTAACGAGGTTATAGAAACAGCAAGAAAAGTAACCCAACACCCAATACCGGCAGTTATTTGTGATAGAAGAGCAGGAGATCCGGCTGTACTTATAGCATCAAGTAAAAATGCAAAAGAAGTACTTGGCTGGAAACCAGAACATGATAACCTAAGAGAAATAATAGAATCAGCTTGGAAATGGCACCAAAACAGACCAAATGGTTATACATGCTAATGTAGTGACTCGCTGATAATCAATACTTAACTAAATATCAGCGTGTCAACATTTAGTAATTATCATAATTTTAGATTGGAGTGTTTAGATGATTTATCTTAATATAAAAAAATTGGTTCAATATGGTTTAAAAGAAGGGCTTATATCAAAAGAAGATGAAATTTATACTATAAATAATCTTTTAGAACTATTTAAGCTGGATGATTATATAGAACCACAAGAATTTAATGATGACGAGCCAATTATACTTGAAAATGTATTAAAAGAACTATTAGATTACGCTTATGATAATAAAATTATGGAAGAGAATGGTATAGTTTATAGAGACTTATTTGATACCAAAATAATGAATATTTTAACTCCAAAGCCAAGCGAAATAATTAAAAAATTTGAAGAATTCTATAAACATTCTCCAAGACTTGCAACTGATTATTATTATAAAATCAGTCAGGATACAGACTACATAAGACGTTATAGAATAGAGAAGGATATAAAATGGATTACAAGAACAGAATACGGTGATATTGATATTACAATTAATTTAAGTAAGCCAGAAAAAGATCCAAAAGCCATAGCGGCAGCAAAGCTTGCAAAACAAAGTGGATATCCAAAATGTCTGCTTTGTAAAGAGAATGAAGGTTATGCGGGAAGAGTAAATCACCCAGCAAGAAATAACCACAGAATAATACCAATTACGATTAATAGTTCAAGATGGGGATTCCAATATTCACCATATGTTTACTATAATGAACATTGTATAGTATTTAGCGGTGAACACACACCTATGAAAGTGGATAGAAATACCTTTGTAAAATTATTTGATTTCATAAAATTATTTCCCCATTACTTTATTGGTTCAAATGCAGATTTACCAATTGTTGGAGGTTCAATATTAACTCATGATCATTTTCAGGGGGGAAACTATGAATTTGCAATGGCAAGAGCTGATATAGAAAAACATTTTGATGTAAAGGGTTATGAAGATGTAGAAGTGGGAATACTTAACTGGGCAATGTCAGTTATACGTATCAGATGTAAGAATGAAAAGAGATTAATTGATTTAGGTGATCATATATTAAACAGTTGGAGAAACTATACTGATGAATCAGCATTTATTTATGCTTTTACAGACAATGAACCTCATAACACAATCACTCCAATAGCAAGAAAAGTTGATGATATGTTTGAACTTGATCTTGCACTTAGAAATAATATAACTACTAAAGAACATCCTCTTGGAGTATACCATCCACATGATGAATTACACCACATTAAAAAAGAAAATATTGGTCTTATTGAAGTAATGGGACTTGCAGTACTTCCTGCAAGACTTAAGGATGAACTTAAATTATTAGAGGAATATATCCTTAATAATAAAGATATTAGAAAAAATGAATCAATAGAAAAACATGCAGACTGGGTAGATGCTTTTTTACCAAAATATAAGGATATTAATAAAGAAAACATTTCAAAAATAATAGAAGACGAAGTAGGAATTGTATTCTCAAAAGTGCTTGAACATGCAGGCGTATTTAAAAGAAATCCAGAAGGACAAAAGGCATTTAAGAAATTTATTAATAGTTTATAAGATATAGAAAAAGAGTAGGAATTGTTTAGAAATAGCTTGAATTAAAGTGGTTTCTGAACAATTCCTTAGTGTTATTTTATCTGATTAATGCCTATTAATTGGAATTAATCAATTAGGGAGGAATTTGAATGATAAAAAAAGTGGTGGTTTTTGGTAATAATACACTTGCGAGGGAGCTTATAGAAGAATCAAAAAAATCAGGTGATAATTTCCTTATTGAAGCATGTTGTGTGGATAATGAATATTTAGAGAGTGATGAATTTTATGGGTATAAGATGGTTGGTTTTTCAGATATAGAAAATGTCTATCCTCCTTCAGAGTTTGATATGATTTCAACAGTTTTTTCACCATCAGGAATGAGAAATCGTATAAATCTTTTTAGAAGAATTAAGGAAAAAGGTTATTTTATGCGAAATTACATCAGTCCATTAGCAAATGTGTCTAATAATATTATAATGGGTGAAAATAATTTGATATTTGCATTTGCCAATGTGGGAAGTAATGGAGTTTTGGGAAATGATAATTTTATAAGACATAATGTTTATTTGGGGCATGATTTTAATATAAAGGATGGTAATACAATTTCGCCGGGCTGCATCATATCAGGACAGTGTTCCATAGGAAACAGATGCTATCTGGGTGTGGGAGCAGTTGTAGTTGAAAATATAATTATTGCGGATGAAACTTTAATAGGTGCAGGAGCAGTAGTTGTAAAAAATACAGAAGAATTCACAAAATATATGGGTGTACCGGCCAAGGAAGTATCTAAACATATAGACACAGGAATTGTAATTAAGCCAAGATGAAAGGGTTCTTTAGTGATTATTAACTTAATATACAAGGAGTATGTAAATGAATAAATTAATTATTAATTTTACACCAACAGGTATGATCCCTTTAAAGAGCCAGACTCCATATGTCCCAATTAGCTGTGAAGAAATTATTGAGCAAGTAAAAGAAGTATACAAAATGGGAATTAATATGGTTCATCTTCATGCAAGGGATGCAAAAACGGAAGAATCTGTTTATCAAAAAGAGATATATGCAAAAATGATTTATGGAATCAGAGAATTTGCACCGGATTTAATCATTTGTGTTTCTACCAGCGGAAGAGTGTATAATGAATTGGAAAAACGTTCTGATGTACTTAACCTCACAGGAGATTTGAAGCCAGACATGGCAAGCCTTACTCTCAGTTCATTAAATTTTAATAAAAGTGCAAGTATAAATGAGCCATCTGTGATTATTGGACTGGCTAAGGCAATGCAGGAGAAAGAAATAAGACCTGAATTGGAAGTATTTGATTTAGGGATGATTAATTACGCTCACTATTTAATTAAAAAGGGACTAATTACCCCTCCATATTATTTTAACATAATACTCGGAAACATAGCATGTGGACAGGCCAATCTGCTTTCTGCCGGAGTAATGTTAAATGAATTGCCTAAAGATTCAATTCCATGTTTTGGAGGAATCGGACAGTACCAACTGAGAATCAATTCTCTTGCAGTCTCTATGGGATATGGTGTTAGGGTTGGATTAGAAGATAATATTTGGTTTGATAGTCAAAGAACAAAATTGGCTACTAATTCAGCGTTAGTTTCACGTATTAGAGATATTGCTATAGCAAATGAACGTGAAATAATGAGTACTAAAGAACTGAGAAAACTGTTGGGATTAAAAAAAGGATATGGAAATTATGGAATAAAAAATTAGTCATGAATAATAATATATATAAATAAGACAAATAGAACAAGCATAGAAGTAATAATTTAAATTATTTTTATGCTTGTTTTTTATTTAAAATATGATATCCTAAATAAGACATAAAGACAATTAGGCACAAACAAGAAACTAAAAATATTTAATTTATTAATTTAAAAAAAATATTTTATTTATTGGCTAAATGGATTATAATGTTAATGTCAGGAGTGAAAAATTTGAATAAGAATATAAAAAAAATAATTAAGATTGGAAGTCAAATATTATTTACTATTTATTTAGTAATTTTAATCTATTTTTTGTTTTTTAGCGAACATTATGGAAGAACAATTGTATCTACAGAATATAAATATAATTTACAGCCATTTAAAGAAATTCATAGATTTATTAAATATAGAAGAGAAATAGGTTTTGAAGGTGTTGTAGTAAATTTACTTGGAAATGTTTTGGCATTTGCACCTTTTGGAATGGTTATGCCTATAATCAGCCCAAGAAACAGAAAATTTATTAACATATTATTGCTAAGTTTTCAATTAAGCTTAACCATAGAAATAGTACAATTTTTTTTAAGAGTAGGGACTTTTGATGTGGATGATCTACTATTAAATACAGTAGGAGGAATTTTAGGTTATATAGGATTTATTATTATGAATAAAATATGGTTAGCATATAGAAAAAAAATTATTTAGGGAGATATATAATGTTAGAAAAGAAAAAGAAGAAAAGAAGAAAAATACCAAAAAAATCAAGCTTTAAATTCTCAGATAAGTCTTATTCTAAAAGGGGTATTATTTCCACTATAATTGGTATAATATCTTTAATAGTACTGACAATAATATTTATTGCATCATCTAATTCATATGGTAATGGTGAATTAATACTGGGTTTAATAGGGGATTTAATATTTATAGCTTCATTAATAGGGCTTGGTATAGCGTTATATAGCTTTAAAGAAAGTGATATATATTACAGATATTCTATTTTGGGTGCAGGAATCAACTCATTAATTGTTGTATCCTTATTTGCACTATTTGTGGTAGGCTTGAGCATTTAATATGTATAAAACTTTTGCTAATCCAATAAATAGATAGTATATAAGGCATTAAACTTATATTTAAATATTTAATGCCTATATATTGTTTCAAGTAAATTTTCATTTTAAAGCAGTTTTACAGTGAATGAAACAATAGCATTTATTTATTTTTGTCTAAATTTGAAAGGCTATTTGTTCCAGGTACTGAGTTACTATACTCTTCCTTTAAGAAGCGATCCTCATCATTAGCAACATCAGAAACTTCCGCTTCCTTACTCATACCGCCTGTTTTAAAATTTTTTAGTAATTCACTATATCTTTTATCAGTTTCCATATATATACCTCCTAATTAATATATCAATATTATTTTGTCCTTTAAAAAGTAGTAATATGCATAAATAATGAACCTATATAAAAGTCACATAAGTTTAAATAAACAAAATGAAAAATTGAGGTGAAAAATTGTATAATCAAAAGTATAAATCTCCAATAGGAGAATTAAATATAATTGCTAATGATGACTACCTTCTTAGCATAGCTTTTTCTGGAGAAAATAATAAAGATGAAATAAATGGAAATATACATACTAATAATACTATTACTCAATTGGAAGAATACTTTATGGGAAAGAGAAAAGTATTTGATTTACCTATTAAGCTAAATGGAACGGTATTTCAAATGAAGGTTTGGAATGTACTTCAAAACATTCCATATGGAGAAACAAGAAGCTATAAAGATATTGCAGTGTTGATTAATAGTAATAATGCACAAAGAGGTGTAGGACAGGCTAACAAAGCAAATCCATATTTAATTATAGTTCCATGTCACAGGGTAATTAAATCCGATGGAAAAATAGGAGGATATGCTGGAAATAATGAAAATAAAATAGATATTAAAAGGACTTTGCTTGAACTGGAAAGGAAAACAAGGAATGGAAAGAATTGACAAACAGATGCAATTTATACTTGAGGTAGACAAACTTAAGACAATAAATCGACAAACATATTTAAGCAGTGAGTTAAGAAAGGAAAACGATGCAGAACATTCTTGGCATTTGGCTCTTATGTGCATGGTACTAGGTGAATATTCCAACGAAGATATAGATTTATTTAAAGTTATGTCAATGGTTTTAATACATGATATTGTAGAAATAGATGCAGGAGATACTTATATATATGACGATGCAGGTAATGAAACAAAATCAGAAAGAGAAAAGCTTGCAGCGGACAGAATCTTTAATTTACTTCCTAAAGAACAAGCAGATCATTTTATTAGCTTATGGGAGGAATTTGAACTTAGAGAAACCAAAGAAGCAAAATTTGCAGCAACCCTTGACAGAATGCAGCCAGTTTTATTAAATGATGCAGCAAATGGTCTGGCATGGAGAGAACACAATGTAAGAAAAGAACAGGTTTATAAAAAAAATGAACATACTAAAGAAGGATCAACCCAGTTATGGGATTATATGCAAAAAATAATTGAAAAAAATAAATTAGATGGAAATTTAATATAAAGGTTGGAGAGAAAAATGAAATTTAAAGAATTATTTTTAGAAGACAATGAGGCAGTAGAAGAAAGATTTAATTTATCAATGGATAGAATAAAAAATATAATAAATGAAGAAAGTGTAAAAGAACCATATGCAAATTACTTTAAATCAGTTTCTAAATTTATTATGCAAATATGGGAATTAATTAACAAGCTAGATAAAAACCAGTTTGAAGAAATGAGTTTAGAAGAATTAAAAGATTATAATAATAGCCTGTATTTTGATTTGTTTGAAAATCAATACAAAAAGAGCTATGCTAATCCGGAATATGCAGTAATAGAATTAGGAGAGGATTATGGACAGTTATTGTCCTTTCTATATACTGAAATCAGGGGTATGATTATATATGCATATGAAAACCGTTTGGTTGATATAACTATAATTTGCGAACTTTTTATTGAAATATATAATTATTTTGAAGAGGAACAACTGCCATCATATAAACAGTTAAAAAGTGCAGTTTATTATTACATCAGTGATTATAGTGACTATACTTTAGAATACAGAGTAAGAGAACAAGTTGACCAAAGTCTTAGCTTTGCAACTGAGATTATTATGGAATCTGATTTAAATAATTTGAAATATTTATTTGGATTTGGAGAGTTTATTTCAGACAATGAATTAAAGATTGCAAAGTATTTAAATCAACTTTCTGAAGATAAGATTGATTTAATGGCATCAACCTATACAAATGGATTAAAAAGAGCAATTGAAAACCTTGGAAGCAAAAAGACAGAACATAAAAAAACAGTAAATGTAAGATATTCCATAGGATTTGAAAGAATGGTAAGAAAAGCAATTAATAATTTAAAAGATATGGGATTAGAACCAACTATATTTAGAGCAGCCGTTAACAGTATAAATAAAAAACAGCATTTAAAAATCGGATATCACAGTACCAGCCCAAATAAGCAATATGATTACGACCACAGATTTGACAGTGGTTTATATCTTGATAAGGCTTTAAATGAAAGAAGATTAGCAAACCTTAGAGTTGCTTATGAAAAATACAAAGATAAAGCCAATGAATTCATTGGCCCGGCTGTAATTGAAATATTTGGTGAAACCCCATTTGAACCTGTTAATAAGCCAGAAGCTATTAAATTAGATGAAAAACAGCAAAAACTTTTAGTAGCCTATAATAATGATTCATCCATACTTACAAACGAATACATTAAAAGGGAACAATACACATTCACAATAATTGCATTTCCAATACCAGAAATCGGAGAAAACTTTGAAGAAATTTTTGAAGAAACTATAAAGGTAAATACATTAGACAGTGATAAATACAGAAAGATACAAGAAAATATAATAAATGTATTAGATAAAGGTGATTATGTAAAAATCATAGGAAAAGACGGCAATAAAACAGATTTAAGTGTTAATCTGTATGAGCTAGAAGATAGTAAAACTCAAACTATATTTGAAAATTGTTTAGCAGATGTAAACATTCCGGTTGGAGAAGTTTTTACCTCTCCGGTATTATCAAAAACAGATGGCATATTAAACATAAGCCAAGTATACTTAAATGGGCTAAAATATATAGATCTTACTTTGACGTTTAAAGACGGAAAGATTACAGAGTATTCCTGCAAAAATTTTGAATCAGAGGATCAAAATAAAAAATATATTAAAGAAAACTTATTATACAATCATGAAACATTACCAATAGGTGAATTTGCCATAGGCACTAATACAACGGCTTACGTAATGGCAAACAAATATAACATCACCTACAAACTTCCAATTCTCATTGCAGAAAAAATGGGCCCACATTTTGCAATAGGAGACACCTGCTATAACATGAGCGAGGACAATAAGGTATACAACCCAGATGGTAAAGAAGTAGTTGCAAAAGATAATGAAATATCAATACTAAGAAAAACTAATAAGGAATTAGCATATTTCAATTGTCATACAGACATTACTATACCATATGATGAATTAAAAGAAATATCAGTGTATACAAAGGGAAATGAAAAGATAGAAATTATTATGGATGGGAGATTTGTACTTGAGGGGACATTGGAATTAAATGAGGCTTTTGAGTAAGATGTGAAGTGACGCTTTGACTTTTAGTTTATGAGTCAAAGCTAATTATTTAGTAGATTTATATGGATGGGGAAATAGAATAACATTTTAGTATATTATATTCAATTGATTAAATAAATCCTACATATTTTCTATTTACTAAATATTGAATTATGATTATAATATCTCTAATTGGTATGCACAAATCAAAATACTACTTGGAGGATAAAAACATGAATTATAAAAAATTACTATCAATTATATTAACGATGATTATATGTATTGGGTCAGTGGCTTTGCCTAGTGAGACCATATTATCAGCTAGTCAATGGAAAATAGAACCTTCCTTACCTAAATCAAGACATTTATCAGCATCAGAGACAATAGGCGATAAAATTTATGTTATGGGAGGATATGAAGGTTCAAATATAACAACAGAAAATACAACATATGTTTTTGATACAAATACATCTACATGGTCAACTGTAGCACCTAAGAATATTTCTGCAATATCTACTGCTTCAGTTACAGTAGATGGAAAAATATACTGCATGGGTGGTCTTCAAAATGTTGCTTATGTTTCTACTGCAACTAATCAAGTAGAAATTTATGACCCAACTAATAACACATGGACTATTGGAACTCCTATGCCATGGGCAGTTTATGGAGCATCTGCAATATATTATAACTCTAAAATTTACGTATTAGGAGGCAGAACAAATTCAGGAAATTTAGTACAAAATATTTTAGTCTACGATTTCGTTACTGATACATGGTCTGTTGGTGCTCCCCTACCTCAGGGAAATATATTTGGTACTGCGGAAATATTTGAAGATAATATATATATAATGGGTGGCTGTAGTAACCCAAATGCATCGGTTTCAAGCAAAAGTGTTTTTAAATATAATATTATGTCAAATACTTGGACTAATTGCACACCTATACCTGTTGCTGATAACATTAATTGTAATTCATCTATAATATATGATAATAAAATTTATGTTTTGGGTGGTTGGGATATTTCTGGAAATGGATTTTGTAATAAAGTTTTTGTATATAGTGTTTTTGGTGATACATGGGAGACAGATGTAGATGATTTCTCTCAAGGAAGAATAGGAGCAACTGCTAATGTAGCAAATGGGCATATATATATTATTGGTGGAAGTTCAGTGTTAACAAATGATGCAGTTGAATCCTTAAAACTTCAAGATGAAGATAACCGCTTATTTGTATTATTAAACGTAGGTGAGCAAGCACAATTAAGTATTTCATATAATTTACCTGATAATACTAAATTAACATGGAAATCTTTTAATCCATCTGTAGCTACTATAGATATTAACGGTAAAATAACTGCCATATCAGAAGGAATTACATATGCTATAGCTACTGACTCTAATGGAAAGTTTATAGATTACATTCCTGTAAAGGTAATTGAAAGTGATGCAAAACGTTTAGCCGTACATTTAAATGTAAATGACAAAGTTAAATTATATTTAACTCAAAATCCTTTGAATGTAAAATGGACATCTATGTCCCCGAGCATAGCAACCGTTTCAACAACTGGAGAAGTTACAGCTCATTCCAAAGGACTTGTAATTATAAAAGGTGAATTAAATGGAAAAGAGTACTATATTTATGTAAGAGTAGCAAATTAATAAATAAGACTATAAATATTATGAAATTCAGTCAAACATAATATTTATAGTCTTTGTTTTGTGAAATCTATTTAATTACCTAAAGTTGCCACCATTACAGCCTTAATAGTATGCATACGATTTTCAGCCTCATCAAAAATTATATCAGCAAATTTATCAAATACATCCTCAGTAACTTCATAGCCTTTTACAGCAGGTAGACAATGCATAAATATAGTAGTATCTTTGTTTGTTTTGCCCATCAAGTCAGCATTAACCTGATATGGTTTTAGCAAATTAATTCTATCAACAGCAAGATCCTCTTCACCCATAGAACACCAAACATCAGTATAAATACAATCTGCCTCATTCACAGAATTAATATCTTCAGAAATAGTAATAGTACTATTTGCTTCTTTTGCAAATGTATTGCATAAAGTTACAAGTTCATCATTTGGCCACAATTCCTTTGGAGCAAGAATTGTAAAATTAATTCCCATCTTACCAGCACCCATCATTAAGCTGTTAGCCATATTATTACGTCCATCACCAACATAAACAAGATTTAAACCTTTAAGATAACCAAACTTCTCTTTTAATGTCAAAAAGTCAGCTAGAATCTGAGTAGGATGATCATCATCAGTAAGACCATTCCAAACAGGAACATTACTATACTTTGCAAGTTTTTCAACATTTTCATGCTTAAATCCACGAAATTCTATTCCATCAAACATTCTTCCAAGAACCCTTGCAGTATCCTCAACACTTTCCTTATGTCCTAATTGAATATCATCCTTGCCAAGATACTCAGGAAATCCTCCTTCATCATTACAAGCCACAGTAAATGCACATCTAGTTCTGGTAGAAGGCTTTTCAAAAATTAAAGCAATATTTTTACCCTTTAAACTATTGCCTGTAATTCCTTCTTTCTTTTTTGCCTTTAAATCAGCAGCTAAATCAAGTAAGTAGCTAATTTCATCTGGTGTAAAATCTTTTAATGTTAAAAAACTTCTTCCTTTTAAATTCATACTAATTCCTCCCGATTAATTTAAATAATAAAAAAATTATAAATATACAATATCATATAAAAAAAGGATTGTCAAGAAAAATTTGAGAATTACTATGTAAAGAGATTTAGTAAACAATGCACAATTAATTATTAAAATAGTAATAATGATAAGTAACTCTAAATCTTGACAATAATATCACATTTAAAGTATACTGTATTTAATTATTATAGTAAAGAAAATTCTAAATCATTATAAAGAAGCATAAGTATGCAAGCTAATAAATACTAAGGAACTAAAGTGCAAAGTGTCCCTCATAAACAAAACCTAAAAAAGCAAAGAGCACCCCACAAATCAAAGATTTACAAACCCAAGGAGGAAATGTTATAATTAAAAAGAACGAAATAACAAAATCCCTAACAACAAAATATATAGGTAAAAACATCGAACTTTTCGACAAAGTAGATTCCACCAACAACATGGCAAAAAGTCTAGCAAAAAATGGAATTATAAACGGTTCATTAATAATAGCCAATGAACAAATCTCAGGAAGAGGCCGAAGAGGAAGAACATGGATATCTACAAATAATTTAGGAATCTCCATGAGCATAGTTCTAAGACCTGATATAATACCTCGAAATGCATCAATGCTAACCTTGGTAGCAGCATTAGCTCTTTCAAAAGCCATTTCTAATCAATTGGGAATAAAAGCCTTGATCAAATGGCCAAATGATATAATCATAAACAATAAAAAAGTTTGTGGAATATTAACAGAAATGAGCTCAGAGATTAATTGCGTTGATTACGTAATTATAGGTATAGGAATTAATGTTAATAATCAAGGATTTCCAGAAGAAATAGAAGATATTGCCACCTCTCTTTTTTTGGAAAACAATAAAGTTTTGGTACCAAGAGAACAATTAATTTCAAATATACTTTATGAATTTGAAAATTACTATGAAATATTTTTAAATAATCAAGATCTCTCAAATCTTTATAAAGAATATAGTAATAAATTAATTAATATAGGTATGGAAGTAGTGGTAGATGAAGGAGAAAATAAATTTAAAGGAACTGCCAAGGGAATAAATTCAAAGGGTGAATTACTAGTAGAGATTAATAATGACATAGTTACAATTAATAGCGGTGAAGTTTCAGTAAGAGGAATATGTGGCTATGTTTAGTATTTAATAGATTAAGGAGACAAAATGTATCAGGAAGAAATAGTTTTATGCGGTTCAAACTCATATGAACAAAAGTATTATCTAAATGAAGATTTTAACGATCTTCCAGATGGTATAAAAGATGAACTTAAAATTATGTGCGTATTATATACTGAAGATGTTGGTGGAATATTAACGTTAGAGTTTGATGAGGACGGAAACCTTTTGTTTAAGGTAACATCAGATGAAGGTGACTTATTATTTGATGATATTGGCAGCGTATTACTTATAAAGAAAATTCAAAATGAAAAAAAAGAATTATTAGAATCACTTGAAACTTATTATAGAGTATTTTTCTTAGGTGAAGATTTTGAGTGAAAAGGAGAAAATCAATGATTAGACACATAGTTATGTTCGAGTTTTTAGAAGAAGCCAACGGCAAAAGTGCAATGGATAATGCGGGTATTGCTAAAGAAATGCTCCTTGGTTTAAAGGATAAAATTGATTTTATACGAAAAATAGAAGTTGGTATTAATACAAAAGAGGCAAATGACAGTAATTTTACTTTGTCATTAACCTGTGATTTTAATACTATTGATGATTTAAATAAATACCAAGTACATCCAGAACACGTAAAAGTGGCAGAATTTATTGGTGCTGTAAGAAAAAGCAGAGCTTGTGTAGATTATGAAATTTAATTAAAAGAGGTGAGTTAGTTGCTGTTAGTTATCGATGTAGGTAATACTAATATTACACTGGGATTATTTAAGGATGAATCACTACTTGGGAACTTTAGGATGACTACTAAAACACCCAGAACATCAGATGAGTATGGAATATTTATTTGTGATTTATTAAATACAAAAGGTATAAAACCAAGTGATATAAAGGCTGTTATTATATCGTCTGTAGTCCCAAATGTAATGCATTCATTGTCTAATGCTATAAAAAAATATATAAATCTAATTCCAATTATTGTTGGAACAGGCACTAAAACAGGAATAAAAATAGTTACAGGTAATACGAAAGAAATCGGTGCTGACAGAATTGTAGATGCAGTTGCAGCGTTCGAATTATATGGAGGACCCTTAATAGTTATAGATTTTGGCACGGCTACCACTTATGATTTGATTTTAGAAGATGGTTCTTTTGCAGCAGGTATTACGAGTCCGGGGATTAGAATCTGTGCTAATGCGTTGTGGAAGGATACAGCAAAATTACCTGAGATTGAAATAAAAAAACCAAATTCAATTTTAGCAAAAGATACTGTAACAAGTATGCAGGCAGGATTAGTATATGGTTATATCGGACAGACTGAATATATTATTAAGAAGGTTAAAGAAGAATCTGGGATTGACAATTTAAAAGTAATTGCAACCGGAGGTTTAGGTAAAATTATTGTTGATGCAACTAAAGAAATACAAATTTATGACCCTAACCTTACTTTACATGGTCTAAGGCTAATTTATCAGAAATGTAGGAATAAATAATGAGCCTTAAAATCGGAAATATTACTCTTAAAAACAATTTGATACTTGCACCAATGGCCGGAGTTACCGATTTACCGTATCGATTAATATGTAAAGAAATGGGATGCGGACTGGTATATTCCGAAATGGTCAGTGCAAAGGCAATTCTATATAATAATAAAAATACAATACCCCTATTAGCAGTTGATAAAAGAGAAAAGCCAATATCTCTTCAGATGTTTGGCTCTGATCCCGAGATAATGAGTGAAATGGCAAAGAGAATTGAAGAATTGGATTTTGATATTTTAGATATTAATATGGGATGCCCCGTTCCAAAGATTGTCAATAATGGTGAAGGCTCTGCTCTTATGAAAGAACCTAAATTGGTTGGAGAGATAGTATCAAAGGTTTCTAAGGCAATAAATAAGCCTGTAACAATAAAGATCAGAAAAGGATTTGATGATACCTGTATAAATGCAGTGGAAATTGCAAAGATCGCAGAAGAAAGTGGAGCAAAGGCAGTAGCAGTTCATGGAAGAACAAGAGTTCAATATTATAGCGGAAAAGCTGATTGGAATATAATACGAGAAGTTAAAAAAAACGTTTCTATACCAGTTATTGGTAATGGTGATATATTTCAGCCGGAAGATGTGATAAAAATGCTTGAAATTACTGAATGTGATGGTATAATGATAGGTAGGGGAATTCAAGGTAACCCTTGGCTATTTTCCCAAATAATAGAATATATGAACAAAAGAATTATTTTATCTAAACCTGATATTGCTGAAGTAGTTAATTTGATAAAACGTCATGCCAGGATGCAGATTGAATTTAAAGGAGAGTATCTGGGAATGAGAGAAATGAGAAAGCATGTAGCATGGTATACTTCCGGTTACAAAAACTCTTCTAAATTAAGGCAAAATGTAAATCAAATCGAGACTACTATGGATTTGGATATTTTATTAGATTCATATTTAGAAAATTATTTATCAGATGTAGAAACTTTTTAACTTTATTGAGTACACAACTTTTAAACCATTTTATCATAGGGAAAGTTGAGTGAGTTATAAAAATCCAATTATATTAACTGTTTGTATAATTTGGTTTGGAGGGAAAACTATGAAAACAGATGAAAGAACATCAGCGTATAGTAAAGATGAAAATGGTAAGTCAGAGACACGAATATGTAACAGGTGCAGAAGGCTGTTTCAATACTTGGGATTTGGACATCTATATTGTCCAGTATGCAAGATTGTAGATGATGAAGATTTTGCAAAAGTTAAGGAGTATATATATTCTCATGGTCTTGCTACCGCACAGGAAGTAGAAAAAAATACTCAGGTATCTATGAGACATATAGATAGATATTTGCGAGAAGGACGTCTTGAGATTCCAGATTCTTCGCCAATATTTATACATTGTTTTAAGTGTAAAACGAACATAAAATCGGGTAGATTTTGTGCAGATTGTGCTTCACAATTAACACATGCCATGAGAAAAGAATTAGATTTTGATGATGATCAAATAGGTGATAAACCAAAAGAAAAACCGCAGAATACTGAACGTATGAGATTTTTAGACAAAAATTAGTATTAATGCTATAATATAGGTAAGAGGAAATATAAGGTTAAAATTTAGCTTGCTTAAAGTTGAGCTAAATTAAGTAAATGAAGAAGATCTTAATTTTAAACGGGTCTCCAGAACAGAAAAACAGCTTCTCTTATCAAGGATTTCACCGAGGGTGCGGAAAATGTCGGCAATGAATTTTTAAAAAACAATGAATAAATTATCCAGTAATACCACCAGCTAAGCTGGTGGTATTAATTAATCCTTTTGAATTATCATGGCATATTCTTTGTTCAGAAAAAAAGGTCGTAAATAAAGAGTAGCATTTGATAGCACTAAAACATCTTTGGAAATATTAATTCCTAATTCATTACGAATATATTCTTCACGCTCTTTGCATTTAGTTAAGAACTCAGGATAATGCATAGATAATTCTTCTCTTAATTGATCATCGGCTAGTGCAATACCACATTCAGCACTTATACCATGATACCCTAAAACAGAAGGGATAATATCTATTTGTAACATCATGCCACTTTTTAATGTTTCTTTAGAATTATTGTATATTGGAGAAGACATCCATTCTTCTGTAGCTATTAAGTGACCTGGGTTTAAGCTCCAACCATAGTCTTCTTGTGGAAATACTTGACTTATCAGTTGAAACATTTCATTTCCATACATACCAATACGAATATTTTCAATCCATGCAGTTATGGCAATAAAGTATGGTTTTACAACACGATCCAGATAATAAGCACATTCCATTGGTAGCTGTCTTTCATTATGACAAATGTAGCCAGACCTGCTTTGCAAACCACCTTTATAACCTACAGTTAATGAAAAAGTGTCTGCCAGTTTCAACTGCTTGTTTGTAGGATATAAATTTGCATTTTCAAAACGCTGTCCTGTTGCAGCAATAGTAACAACACTTTTGGGCTGACCAAACAAATCAAGATTGGAAGCTATCTCCATTTCGGTTTTTCCTAATTCTATACTTTCCATTGCACGAATAATTGCTTTTGAAGCCAATTGAGACCCAAAAGAGTAATGAACTAGCTCATTGGCATTGTTACAAGTTCTTGCACCATTACTCCCAATAAACAATTCAGTAGCGTTTAATAAATTTCCATCATCTATAACATCCTTGAATGCTTTAATAATAAAATGTGGAATATCAAATGTTTGGGAATTATCTTCATTGATACTTGAAAAAATCTTCCAGCCCACAATACCAATATTAAGATCCTTTTTTATTTCCGCTTTTTTGAGTATATCTGTGATTAGTGGCGAGTCATACATTGGTTGATTTGGTAAAGAAAATTGGGGTACATGAATAAGTACTCCTTGATTATATGCATGATTAGCCAGTTTCAAATTTTCGTTACCTAACAGATAATATATATTTCCTGACTTATGTAAAATTAATAGTGCTTCTTCAAATCTAGGTAAAAAACCAGCTAAATATTCAAAATTTGATCCATGTTCCAAATCGGAGTAGATTGCAATTGCATCTAAAGCTTTTTCTTTCATCTTCTGTAAAACTTTTTGTTTTCTTTTTACAATTGTATCTTTTGTTAAGATTACCTTTTCAGTTATTATATCTTCCGTTGGAGGAGTTACTTTTTCCAATTTAGCATCTTCATATTTATATGTTTTCATATTTATAATTCTCCTACTCTATTACTGTTACTAAAATATTAAATTCTTTCCATAAAAATAAAATCATGTTGTAATAAAAAATCAAATTTCAACTGACAAATACAAGGAAAAGATATTAGCTTTTAGATAAATTGAAAAAAGGTAAGATTAATATAAAATTATCTTACCTTTTTGACTCTGAAAAATTTAATGAATTACAAATTGTAGAATAAAAAATAAACAATTAAAGAATACTATTTATTATCTGACTTAGATTCTTTTTCATTGATAAATTCAAGATTATCAAGGGCAAATTCCAAAGCCTGATTAAGTAATTCATTTCTTGAATGACCAGAGTCAGTAGCCAGCTCATCAAATCTTTCCTGAATGGATTTTTTCATTCTAACAGTTATATTTACTGAGCTTTCACCTTTGGGACGAACAATAAACTTATTTGACATTTTATCACCTCATAAAACAATTATACCCTGATTACGAAAAGAATAAAATAGCATGTTTAGCAGTATTTTTAAATTGCTTTATTTTTACTTATGTAATATAATATAAAAGAGGTAAAATATTATTTATTGTATTGATATAAAACTACTATTTAAGAATTAATTAAACTGCAAAAGGAGTCGAAAAATGAATCATAAAGAGAGGTTTATTGTATCCACAAATACACTGGCAAATGAATTAACTTCATCTTTAAATATTGAAAATGTAGATGTAACTAAGTATTTAATAAGTGAAGTTATTAATACAGGAAAAGTACAACAATATATTTTTGAAAGAATTCTATATGAATTAAAAATGTATGCAAAAGATACAGCAAGTTTAAGTGACTCACAATATTTAGACTTAGTAGGGGTTACAATTAATGAATACATGGAGAATATTAATAACTAATTATTCTATATCCAAAAAGATATAAACATCTAGATGCTTTATATCTTTTTTTGGTTATAATTACCACACAAAATTAAGAAAAAAGTAAGAATTTAGTTTCAATATTTTAAGAATGGGAGTATAATATTAGTAATAAAGTGTTAAAGGTGGTGGTACGTCTTGGAAAAAATTATTGAAGTAAAAAAAGTTACTAAAATTTATAGAATGGGTAGTGAAAGGATATATGCTGTAAACGAAGTAAGCTTTGACATAGAAAAGGGAGAGTTTTGTTGCTTACTTGGTACATCTGGTTCTGGTAAATCAACATTACTTAATTTAATGGCTGGAATTGAAAAGGTTAGCAACGGTCAAATAATTATAAAGGGTAAAAATATACATAAAATGAGTGAACAAAACTTAGCAAAGTTTAGACAAAAGTATTTAGGTTTTGTTTTTCAATCTTATAATTTGCTAAATTCAATGACAGCACTTGAGAATGTTGAATTCCCATTAGTTTTTAAAAGAATTAAAATAAAAAAAAGAAAAAAACTTGCATCAGATATGTTAAAAAAAGTTGGATTAGGTTCTAGACTTAATCATAAGCCTAAGGAAATGAGCGGTGGACAGCAACAAAGGGTTGGAATAGCAAGAGCCTTTGTTTCAAAGCCTGAAATTGTTTTTGCAGATGAGCCTACAGGCAATCTTGATACAAAAACTACCATGGAGGTTATGAACTTAATAAAAGAAATAGCAAGAGCTAATAATCAAACCATTGTAATGGTTACACACGATAGAAGACTTGCGGAATTTGCAGATAAGATAATACATATACTGGATGGAAATATTCAAGAGATAGAAATTGTTAAGGGTAGGGATGTAATTACTGATGATAATAAAGGAGAATTAACCTCCACAGACATAATAGAACCAAAACAAGATGAAAAAGAGAGGGAAATAACATGAAAAAAACAAAACCATTTTTAGTATTTGTTATGACAATTGCTTTAATGTTAAGCAATATTGGAATTACAAATGTTTTAGCTGACGAGCCGGTATCAGTAACTAGCTATTCACAAAGCAGTAAACCATCTAATTACGGTACCAGCTTTGAGATTTATTTAACCTTAAAAGGGGAAGATGACACTGTAATTAACGCTGTTGATTTTGATAATACATCGAATTTTACTAAGGTGGGTCAAGGTGTATCTGCTCCACAGGATTTAGGAAACGGTTATTATCAGGTAACTCTTTCACTAAAATATTTAGGATATAAAGAACAATCCTTACCAATTAGTATTACATACACGGATAAAAACAGTAACACTCGTACATATAGATATGTTTATACAGTTGAATTAACTGAAAAAACTACAGAACAGTCACCTACAGTAGTACAGCCTAAAATTGCTGTAGATGGTACTCTTTCAGCAATTACAGCACAAGCAGGAAGTACAATTAGGGTAGAAGTACCAGTTAAAGCTACTGTATATGATGTAATATCACCTGAGTTTTTATTAAATATGGAAGATAATCCAGATTTTACAATATCTTCAAATGGTAACCTTAATACAATTAATTACATATATCAGAACAATAAAGCTACAATTAATTTTGAACTAAAAATAAGTGAATCAACAAAAAGTGGAGATTATAAATTTTATTTATCAGCACAGACTAAAGATAATATGTCTTCAATATGTACAGTTTCTGTTAGCACTCCAATAATAATTAAAGTAGAAGGTAAAGAAGGGCCTAGTGTTACAATAAATTCTACAAAATATCCAGAAGATCTTGCAAAAGGTACAAAATTTGATTTAGTATTAGGCCTTAAAAATATTGGTGATCTTACAGCAAAAAGCGTTAAACTGTCCCTTAGTGGATTTGGAGAATGTTTTATACCAAGATATTCAGCAGATAAGTTTTCAATTGTAGATATAAATGCAGGCTCCCAAAAAACATTAAGCGTACCTCTTGAAGTATTAAAAACTGCTGAGGCGGGAACAAAAATACTTACGGCAAAAATAAGCTATAAAAATGCATCAGGGGAAACTGTAGAAGAGACAAGTAATATTTATATTAATATTCCAAGCGTTGGTATTTTTACTCCTAGCTTAGAGTTAGTAAAAACTAATTATCCAACAAATTTAGTTCCTGAGCAGTCCTTTAATCTTGAAATGACATTTGAAAACTATGGAGATGCTGCGGCAACAAATAACTACTTTATGGTTGAAGGTTTTAGTACAGATTCATTTGTTCCAAACTTTAATTCTGGAAAAATATATATGGAAGATGTATTGATTGGAAGTAAAAAAACTGTAAAAATACCTTTAAAAGTAACTAAGACAGCTACATTAGGTACAAAGACATTAATTGTAAAAGGCTATTATATGGATGACAATGGAGTTGAGTATACAACATCTAATACAATTTACTTTGATATTGTTGTGGATGAAAAAACAAGTGCCAAACCAGAGCTTATTGTCAGTGCAGTAAGTCAAAGTCCACAAAGCCCATATGCTGGCGAAAGAATGAGTGTATCATTTTATCTTGAAAATAAAACCAGTGAAGATATTAAAGAATTAAAGCTTGCTACTACTAATTTATCCAATGCAAACTTTAGTCCTGTTAGTTCTGATCCATATCAATACATAAAAGAAATTAAAGCAGGTAAAAAAGTAAGAGTAAATATTCCACTTAAAGTATCAGAAAATGTAATTCCGGGACTTAACGAATTAGCAATCCAAATGGACTACTCAGACACTAAAGGGACAGAATATAACCAAGCTGCAAAGATTTATATATTGGATGTTCAAAATGAAACTCAATCAGGTGGATTAGTTAGTAAACCTAAGATTATTATTAATAATTTTTCTACTGACGTGGAAGAATTAAGAGCAGGAAAAACTTTTGTATTTACCTTTGATGCATTTAATACCCACAGCAATATAGATGCAGAAAATATAAAAGTAACAATTTCATCTGCGGATAATGTATTTTCAATAACTAAAGGTAGCAATAGTTTTTATATTAACAAAATTGCTCCTCAAGAAACTGTTACAAGCTTTATAGAATTAAGAGTAAAATCAGATTCAATTACAAAAGCGTATCCTCTCGAAATATTATTTGAGTATGAATATACAGGAAGTAAAGAATCAGCAGGTTCAAAAGACCCTGTAGCGGCTAAAGAAACAGTAGAAGTAAAAGAAATAATTAATTTACAAGTAATGGAAAATGCCAGACCAGTAGTAAATGGCATTGGGGTTGGAATGTATGAGCCGGCAACTGTTAATATGCCAACCGCACTAAGCTTTGAATTTTACAACATGGGATTATCTGTACTTCGTAATGTTATTGCTAAAGTTGAAGGTGACTTTGTATCTTCAAGCAGCATGCTATATATTGGTAATGTGGAAGCAGGAATGAGTGGTATTCAAGAGATGGAAGTTACACCATTAATTGAAGGACTGGCATATGGAACTCTTATCATATCTTATGAAGACAGCAATGGAGATACAGTTGAGTTTTCTACTCCTTTTGAATCAACCATACAAGGACAGATGAACTTTGATCCTGGAGTTGTTGACCCGGGATTTTACGAACAACCAGTGGCTAAAAAAGAAATTGTTAAATTGCCAATATTTATTTTTATTCAAATAGTATTATTTATTGTTGGAACAATAATTGCAAGAATTGTAACCCTTAAACTATATAAAAGAAAACTAAGAAAAAAAGAGGAAGAAATTTAGAAAGGGGTAATAAATAAATGGAATTTATGATTGATAATAACTTTAATATTACAGTATTTGAAAAAATAAATAACACTTCTGAGGTTAAAAAAATAGAAATTGCTACAAGTAATCAAGACAGTGTAGTATATACCGAAAGCATGGATATTCAGATTGCGACTATTCAAGTTGAAACAGCAGCACAAGAAACTGCTTTAGTTGAACCCCAAGAACAGGAAAACATTGAAGAAACAATAGAAGAGACTGGGGAATCAATACCTGAACAAGATGTTAATGCAATTGATAGTGATGTAGATACAAATGATGGAATATTAGAAGAAACAGTAGGTGTTGATGAGGTAATTACTGAGGGTGAAATAATGCCTGAAGGAGAGATAATACAAGAAGATGGAATGATTGGTGGCAAAGATATGGGTATGGGAATGGAAACAGGTATGGGAGAAACTTTAAAGGATCCTTTTCTTTCAAGCTGGACGCCTATAATTGGCATATCTGGTGCAGTATTAGTAGTAAGTTTTGGCATGGGAATACTTCTTGCTAAGAAGAGAATCAAAAAAGGATATGATCTGTATGAGGATAATTGATCTAGTCAAAATGGGTCTTAGAAACCTAATGCGAAGGCGAGCACGTACATTATTAACAGTAATTGGTGTTATGATAGGTACAATTTCCATAATAGTTATGGTATCAATTGGTATTGGTATGAATAACAATTTTAAAAAGCAAATTATGGAGATGGGGAGTCTTACAACAATTACTGTAAATAAAAATGCAGCTATATTTGATGATAAGGGAAATTATATAAGTTCCAAAGAGCAGACTATGGATGATTCTTTAGTTGAAACCATTTCTAAAATAAAGCATGTAAAGGTTGCAACACCTGTAATAACTAAATACGTACAATTTACATCTGGTAAGTTTATGGGAGGTGGAAGTATTCAGGCAATGAGTTATGAGGCCTTTAAAGCTTTTGAATTTCCAAATCTTGTGCTTGGAGAATTTCCAACAGAAGAAAACAAAGATGTAGTAATATTTGGTGCTCAGATTGTTCAATGGTTTTATAAAATGGAAGGCAGAAGATATGAACAAAAAACCCTTGATCTGTCAAAAGAAAAAGTTATAATGAATCTGGAAAATGGCGAATACAAATTACAGCAGGGTAAGAAGTTAAAAAAGATTCCTCTTAATAATGTGGCACTTATGGAACAAAGTAATAATGAGTATGATTATAATGTATATATGGATCTTAATACTTTCAAAAAATATTATAGAGAATACATAAAATGCCTTACTGTAGAGGACAGAAAAAAAGCAGAAAAATCATTAATAAGTTATGATCAAATAAAGATAAATGTGGATAATATTAAATATGTAGATGAGGTTCAGGAAGAAATAAAGAATCTTGGATATTCGTCAGAAAGTTTGGGTAATTTTTTAAAGCCTATGGAGCAAACTTCAAACATGCTTCAAATGGTACTTGGAGGAATTGGTGCAATTGCCATGTTAGTTTCAGCAATTAATATTGCAAACACTATGGTTATGTCAATTTACGAAAGAACTAAAGAAATAGGTATAATGAAGGTGCTTGGATGTTTGGTATCTGATGTAAAGAAATTATTTTTATTTGAAGCCGGAATGATTGGACTGTTGGGAGGAATTGTTGGAGTAATACTTAGCTATATTGC
>JAVBPB010000083.1:0-6871 GCA_031549965.1 Mobilisporobacter sp.
CAAAGAAACTATTCATGAAGTGTAGAAAAGTAATAGTCATTTTTAGTCAAAGTAACTTCCATTTTCAACTTAATCAAAGTAACATCTACTTTCTGAATTTAAATTCCACAGCAAGGTGGAATTTAATATGAAAATTAAGAAAAATTATATACTAACTAAAAAACCTGTTGACAATATTTATATATCATGTTATAAATAATAAAACAATATTTCATAGTTTTCATAGTAACTAAGTATGAAAGGAAGAAAAACATGATAAATTCAGAAAATATTGCTAGCAATCAAGATGAATATATAGATACTATGTTAGGGTTAATACAAAGCACAAAATATGGTTCTATTACAGTAACGATTCAAGATGGAAGAATTGTGCAGATAGAAAAAAATGAAAAAATAAGAATTCTAAACAAATAAAATAGTAAACTGACTAGTCAACTAGAGGTTTTAGTATATGTGAAAGTACATAACTAAAGCCTCTTTTTGTATATAAAAACATGCTAAATGAAAGGAAGTAATTTATGAAAAATGTAAAAAAGATAATCCCATTCTTATCAATACTATTTGCAGTGATATTGCATAAGATAATTCCAGATTCACCAAGCAGCCCAGTTGCAGAGAAGCCTTATTATATGTACTTTCTAGCAGCGATTGCGATTCTATACTGTATATTTTACATATTGTCATTTCTACATAAAAAGATTAATACAGTTATTACAGAAAAGGCACCATTATATGGAGGTGTAATTTTATTAGTAAATATAATAAATCTTATAACAGTAAAATTTGTATTACTTCCAGTATTGTTTTTTCCGTCATTAGATAGAATATTTGGAGTGTTTATACAGGATAAAGAGTTGCTTATAAAATGTATTTTATATTCGTTTAAGCTTTTGCTAATTGGTTTTTCAATTGGGGCAGCTTTAGGATTTGGAACAGGTTTGCTATTAGGTTTTAGCAAAAAAGCAGGTTATTGGATATCACCACTTACAAAAGTTATAGGACCAATACCTCCAACAGCATGGTCACCGCTAGTTTTATCATTGTTTACGACATCGTATCAAGCGGCTGTATTTATGATTGCTTTAGCAGTATGGTTTCCAATAACACTTATGACGAGCAGTGGAATACAAAATGTAAAAAATTCTTATTTTGAAGTGGCATCAACATTAGGAGCCAGTTTTTTCTACAAAATATTTAAGGTTGGTGTACCAGCAGCAATGCCACATATATTTTTAGGTGTATTTTATGCGACTTGTAGCTCCTTTGTTACGTTAGTTACGGCTGAAATGTTTGGATGTAAGTGCGGTATTGGATGGTACATAAATTGGCAAAAGAGCATGATGCTATATCCAAATGTATACGCAGGACTAATATTATTGGCTGGAATTTGTACAGTAATTATTACTTTATTATTTAGGGTAAAGGATAAGATATTAGTTTGGCAGAAAGGAGTTATTAAATGGTAGGAGAAATAAAAGTAGAAGGTGCAGGAAAGAGATTTATAAATTCAGATGGTTCGCATGTAGTTGCATTAAATAATGTTAATCTTACTATTGAACCAGGGGCATTTATTTCACTAATTGGGCCATCAGGATGTGGAAAAACCACATTATTAAGGGCTATTGCAGGGTTGGATGTAGTGGATGAAGGCAATATTTATTTGGATAATGAAGTCATTAGAAAACCTAATTTTGAAAGGGGGTATGCTTTTCAAGAGTCAAATTTATTTCCATGGCTTAACATAAGAAAAAATATTGCATTTGGATTAAAAGCACGTAGAGTTTATAAACAAAATAAAGAAGAAGTTGACAGAATGATACGATTAATAGGTTTAGAAGGCTTTGAACGTTCGTATCCACATCAGTTATCAGGAGGAATGTGTCAACGAGCCTCACTCGCAAGGGCATTGGTTGGAAAGCCAAAAGTTTTACTTTTGGATGAGCCGTTAGGGGCATTGGATGCCTTTACAAGAATGACTATGCAAGATGAAATTTTAAAAATTTGGAAAAAATACAATATGACAGTTATTATGGTTACCCATGATGTAGATGAAGCTATTTACCTTTCAGATAAGGTCGTAGTAATGTCGCCTCGCCCTGCGAAAATAGAAGAGGTTATAGATATAAAATTGACAAGGCCAAGGGCTAGAAGTCAGGATGTATTTTTAGAGTACAGAACACAAATTTTAAAAATTTTGAAATTTGCAGGAGAAATAGAAGAACCAAGCTATTATTTATAATAAAATAGAAGGAGTATTAAAAGAATGAAAAAAAATAAAGTATTAAAAAGTTTACTGCTAGTGATTGTTTTAATTGTTAATATACTTGCGGTAAGCTGCGGAAAAGATGAAGAGGAAGAGAAGGTAGTAAAAATACTTGTAGGCAAGGAGAGTTTGTGTCTTATTCCTGTTCATATAGCAATTATTAATGGGTATTTTGAAGAGGAGTTTAAGGAAGCAGGCGTAAAATATGAGTTTATAGAAGCAGAAGTAAATCAGGCAGCAGAACTTATTGCAAGTGGACAGATTAATGCAGCTTATGGACTTACAGGAAGTTTGATGCAGCCTATATCAAATGGTTTGGATATAAGTTTTACAACAGGATTACATACAGGTTGTACAAAATATTATGTTAAAAGTGACTCAGATATAAAGACATTAGCTGACTTAAAAGGTAAAAAGATAGGTATACCATCATTAAGTGATTCAAGTGTAATAAACTTAAAAAGAAAATTAGACGATTTAGGTTTAGATATGACAAAGCAAAATATGGATGTAGAGTTTTTGGCATATTATATGGTTGATTTACCGGAAGCACTTAAAAATGGAGGAGTGGATGCAATTGGTATACATGATCCTGTTGCAACAACTGCAGAAGAGGTATATGGATTTACAAAGATATTAGATACAGGCTTAGATGAAAAGTTTGTAAATGAATATTGCTGCCAGGCATATGTATCAGGAGATTTGATCAAAAATAATCCAGAAGGGGCAGCAGCTTATACAAGGGCAATGCAAAAAGCAGCCGCATATGTTCAAGCAAATCCACAGGAAGCTGCAAAATTGCAGATAGAAAATGGATATATGACAGGCACGGCAGAAAAGAATGGAAAGATATTAGAATCTCTTAATTATACACCATCTGTAAAGCTAGGAAGAGAGACTTTTAGAAAGTCATTTGAGCAATTACAAAAGATAGGTGAAATAGACTCATCATTAAATGCAGATGATTTTGTAAATAAAGCATATTCGGAACTTAGTAATGTACCGGATTCATATACTTATGATATTGATACAAAAATTTTTAATAAGATAGAAAAATCAGATTGCTGCATGTAGTTATTTTATATAAAAACGAAGTGTACTGTGTACATTTCGTTTTTGTGCTAAAAATGCATTTAATAGTACATAATAATACAAACTATTAAATAAAATGGAGGCATAAAAATAAAAATGAAAATATTAACGATAGCAGTTCCTTGTTACAATTCGATGGATTATATGGAACATTGTATAGAGACACTTCTTACTGGAGGAGAAGACGTAGAAATAATTATAATTGATGACGGCTCAAAAGATGATACTCCGCAAATAGCAGAACATTTAAGGCAAAAAAATCCAAGCATTATAAAAGTAATACATCAAGAAAATGGTGGGCATGGTGACGCTGTTAATACAGGTCTTCGCAATGCAACAGGAGAGTATTTTAAAGTAGTAGATAGTGATGATTGGGTTGATGAAAAAGCGTTAAGATATATTCTTAATACATTAAAATATATGATAAAAGAAAATAAAAAACTAGATATGCTTTTATCAAACTTTGTTTATGATAAGCAAGGGGTAAAGAGAAAAAAGGTTATGTCATATAAAAGTGCTATAAAGCCAAAGCTTATTACATCGTGGAATGGAAAAATAAATATTAACATTACACAGTATATACTTATGCATTCGGTAATTTATAGAACGCAGATGTTAAAGGACTGTGGACTTAAATTACCAAAGCATACATTTTATGTAGATAATATTTACGTTTTTAAACCATTGCCATATGTAAAGAGGCTATGTTATGTGGATGTGGATTTTTATCATTATTATATAGGAAGAAAAGATCAATCAGTTAATGAAAAAGTTATGATTTCAAGAATTGACCAGCATATAGAGGTAACAAAGACAATGATAAAGGAATATATAAATATGAATATAAAAAGCAAAAAGCTTGATAAATATATGATTCAAAACTTAAGAATGATGATGTGTATAGCCTCTATTATGCTTATTTTGTCTAAAGAAGAAATCAATTATAAAAAGAAAGATGCTTTATGGGAAGAAGTGAAACAAATAGATAAGAATTTATATAAAAAATTAAGGTATTCGATTTTAGGAATATCAATGAATTTGCCAACATCGGCAGGGAGACTAGTTGCAAGGTTTTTTTATAAAATAGCACATGAAATAGTCGGATTTAATTGAAAAAACAAATGTATTTACGATGATTAAAAAAGAGGCTATAATATGTAAAAAGAATTTTAAATTAGTTTTTAGTGAGAAGGTGGATTAGATGAGTGTTGATCAAGAACAAATGAGAAAGATGTCAGCAGTAAAAAAGTATGAACATGGCATTGGGAATTTATTTGGAAAAACGCAAAAACAAGATGTTACCACTGGTATTATGTGGCTAGAGGCAGCGGCAAAACATGGTGAAGAGCGTGCAGACTTGATTTTAGGTAAGATATATTTTGAGGGGAAATTTGTACAGGAAGATTATAATAAGTCTATTGTATATTTAAGAAGAGCTTCAAATGTTGGGTTATTAGAAGCTGATTATTACTTAGGACAGGCTTATTATTATGGTAAAGGTGCAAAGCAAGATTATAATAAGGCTATGGAGTATTATATAAAAGCTATTCATCTAGATAATCCACAAGTGTTTTTTCTATTGGAGAAAGTTATGAGTATGGCAGGGGATGCGAACAAAATTGGGACATTGCTGTGAGTTATTATGAAAAGGCATCAGCTAAAGGACATGTTGATGCAAAAATAAAATTAGCAGAATTGTATATTGGTGGAGTATATGTTGAAAAAAATTATGAAAAGGCATTTACTCTATTAAAGAGCGCGTTGAAAAATGAAAATGGAAAAGTTTATTTGATGATTGGCTTGCTTTATTTTAAAGGAAAAGGAGTAGAGAAAAATTTAGAAGAAGGAGCTATCTATTTTGAAAAGTCAGCTAACTTAGGGGTTTCAGAAGGGGCATTTAGGATTGGTACTTGTTATTTTGAAGGAACTGGTGTAAGAAGAAGCGAAGAAATGGCTACAAAATATTTAGTACAGGCAGCTGAGGCTGGATTTGAAAAAGCATATTTTTATGTAGGAGGTCTGTATTATAAAGGGAAGTATCTAAAAAATGATTTAAGAATGGCGGTTTATTACTTTGAAAAGTCAATAGAGTGTGGATTTGAAGAGGCTTCTAGATACTTAGCTAAAGTCAAGTTTGAACTTATGGAGCTTGAGAAGGAAGAAGAAGCTCAAAGACAAAGGCAAATGGAAGAAAAGTTTTTTGAGCTTTCAGAAGAAAGAATTAGGGAGCAGAAGAAAAAAGATAGAGAAAATGAGGGTGAAGATGAGGTATTGAAGCTAGATGGATTAATTTCTATGTTAGAGGGCGAAAATACACATAATAAGGCAACAGAAAAGATTTTTAAGGACACAGAACATGAAAAGCAAGAAATAAAGACGAGACTTGAGGCAGAACAAAAGAGTTGTTCAGAAAGACATGTTAGGGAAAGGGTTCTTGCAAGAGCAGCTTTAAATGAATTTGAGTCCTTGAGGCAGTTTGCTGAGAGCGGAAATGATGAAGCTCAGTATTTAATGGGAATGTCTTACTTAGAAGGAAAGTACTCTGGAAAGATTCAGATAATAGAATCAAACATAGACTATGCGATGGATTGGTTTGCTAAGTCATCAGCTCAAGGACATACATTGGCTAAGGAAAAGTTGACATATTGTGCACAAGAAAAAGCAAAAGTAGTGGCCGCAGAAGCTGCAAAAATTCAAGAAAAATTAAAAAAAGATATAGTAGAAAAGAATGAAAAGAAGATAATGGAGTCTCAAATTGCAGCAAAAGCAGCAAGAAATGAATTTGACTCATTGGTTCAATATGCAGAAACTGGAAGTGCGGATGGTCTATATTATCTTGGTAAAGCTTATTTTGAAGGTATAAAATCAGGGAATATCGAGGTTGTTCCAGTTAATATTGAGGAAGCTATTAAATGTCTGACTAAGTCACTTGCAGGTGGAAATATAGAAGCGTTTGGGCTTTTGGCTGAATGTAATGAGAAGAAAGCTAAAGAAGAGCAGAAAAGAAAAGATAAGATTAATGCTCATGCTATGAAAAATGAGTTTAAGGCATTGGTTCAATATGCTGAGACAGGAAGTCCTGATGCTTTGTACTATTTAGGCATGAGTTATTACGAAGGAATGAATTCAGGAGAACATGAGGTAGTGGGGAAAGATATTAAAAAAGCTATGGAATGTTTTGTCAAAGCTAAGGAAGGTGGAAATGCTGAAGCTATTTCAATGCTAG
The DNA here is from genome assembly GCA_031549965.1 of Mobilisporobacter sp. Lineage (GTDB taxonomy): Bacteria > Bacillota > Clostridia > Lachnospirales > Lachnospiraceae > JAVBPB01. Next base: position 6,582 of record JAVBPB010000083.1, read on the forward strand.
AAAAATGTGAGGAATTTTTTAGAAAGGAAGATGAGGCAAAGAAGGCAAGGATTAAAGCTCGGGCAGCAAAAAATGAGTTTGATTCATTGGTACAGTTTGCAGAAACTGGAAATTCAGATGCGCAATATTATCTTGCAACCCAATATATGGAAGACTAACTATTAAAAGTCAAGTCTAAAATAATATTTTTTGAATGAATTGCACAGATGCATTTCAGATAGATTTAGAACTGGAAATAATTTTATTGAACATTGAAAACTGCATGACAAATAGAGCATCTTTGTAGGTGC
>JAVBPB010000016.1:0-23147 GCA_031549965.1 Mobilisporobacter sp.
TACTTAGCTCTAGTCTTCGTAGATTCTTTAATTCACATATTTTTTCTGGTAATTCTTTAATTTCTGTTCCGTTTAGACTTAGTATTTGTAAATTTTTTAATTCACATATTCTTTTTGGTAATTCTTTGATTTCCGTATAAGATATATCTAACATTTGTAAATTCTTTAATTCACATATTCTTTCTGGTAATTCTTTAATTTCTGTTTTACTTATATCTAACTCTTGTAGATTCTTTAATTCACATATTATTTCTGGTAATTCTTTAATTTCTGTTTTACTTATAACTAATATTTGTAGATTCTTTAATTCACATATTATTTTTGATAATTCGTTAATTTTAGTTTCATTTATATATAATTTTTTTAAATTCTTTAATTCACATATTTTTTCTGGTAATTCTTTAATTTCTGTTCTATATAGATTTAGTATTTGTAAATTTTCTAATTCACATATTCTTTCTGGTAATTCTTCGATTTCTGTATTACTTATATCTAATTCTTGTAGATTCTTTAATTCACATATTCTTTTTGGTAATTCTTTAATTTCCATTCCTCTTAGCTCTAGTCTTCGTAGATTCTTTAATTCATATATTCTTTCTGGTAATTCTTTAATTTCTGTATGGAATAAGTCTAGTCTTTGTAAATTTTTTAATTCATATATACTTTCTGGTAAACAAGTAAAACATCTTCCTATAATACGTAAAGAGGTACAATTATATAATGGTTTAGTATTAAAATCTTTTTCATCATATATAAAATTAGTTGATTTTATTGCAGATATTACTAAGTTTGTTATACAATTATTAGATAAAGAATATAATATATAATTTGAGTATAACTCATCAAATTCTTTACATTTCTCCAAAATTTTTTTTTCATCAATTTGAAATGGTTCTACTTTTATTTTTTCTTCCCATTTTTTTAATAAATCAAATGCTGTCATATTAACCCTCCATTCACACTATACAACCAGTACATTTACTTCAATAAATTTGGTATATAAAATACTTTTATATATGCTAAGTACACAATTATAAACATACTTACCTTCTACTATTTCTTATCAATACTTTTCCTTCATTACACAATTCTTTCAATGTTATGTACCCTACTTATACTATCTAACCCCAGTGTAGCAAATTAATTTCAATTTCTCTATTACATTCCATATTTACTTTATATCCTTATCATAAATTCCCAATCAATACTATATAGGACCTAGTACCCTTATCATCAGGTTTACCCTATTTATCCTTTTAACATATTCAAATTTACTTAAATCAGTATCTCATAATTATTGAGATATCACATAATATCTCAATACAATCCTTTTAATTACTCAAATTCCACTCATTTAATAATATACATTTACCTTCAGTAATCTTTATTAATTGTTTATCATTTGTTATAAATAAATCACAATCATTAAATATTGAACAAGCAAGTTGTAATGCGTCCATTCCTTTTATCTCTTTATACTTAGCCCTTATCATGGCAGCATTTTTAGCAATTGCTGAATTTACTTGTATTACATTAAAATAATCTTGTAAAAATGCAGAAAAGTAATCTATTTTTACTATATCTTTTTGTCTATATGGATAAATTAAATACTCTTCAATTGTAATTACAGAGGTAATCAACTCAATATTATTTGTTATACAATCACTAAATATTCTTTTTGCTTGTTCTGCAAAATTAGGAACATCATCTAAAAAATAAATAAATGGTGCTGTATCAACAAATACTTTTTTATATTCTGTCATTGCTTCTCAACTCCTTAACATATTGTTGAGCATCAATCGGATTTTTTGAATCCCCACATCCCATATATTTATCTAAACCACTTATCTTTTTTATTTTATCTGGTACTTGTTCAGGTAATGCAGCACCTTCTAAATATGGTATTATATAAGATAATTTATAATCTGGTATTTTTTCAATTAATTCAATTGCTCTATCCCTATTGCTCATATTTATTACCTTCTTTCTATAAACTCAATGTCTATTTTTATGATAAATTACATTCTTTTCTTTAATTTCTTCAATACTAAGATAAGTACACATTAGTAAATCTAGAAGATTATTCTTTTACCAAATAATCTTTTATGATCAATATTATATTTTTCTGCCAAGCTTTTCACACCTTTTATCTATTACAATCCCTTACATACTAATTATACCACATCTTTACTCTCATATCAAACAACTTTACAAATTAAGGGATGTCCAATTATAGGCCTCTCTTAGTTAATATATTATTAGATTTTATCTGCTTTATCCTTTATATTTTATTGTCGTGCTACCAACACCACACATGGGTCCCATGCCCATTATCATCATAAATCCTTTTCCTTCCATTAACAAAATCCACAAATGCCCAAATTCTACTATTATTATTATCAAAAAAATCCCTATGTTCATAAATCCCTGTATCTAAAACTGCAACTCCTACCCCATTACCATATATCTTCCTATTATGTGCATATTGCAATTTTATTTGTGCTCCGGCATTTTTCATTTGAGCTGTAATATGCGTATCTAATTCAACTTTTTCAACACCTTTTAATTCTTCAATATCCTTAACAAACCTTCTATCCACCTCCACAACACATGCATTAATCATAGGTAAACGATACTTTACTCTTCCAAGGCTTTCTATTCTTTTGCTATCTTCATATTCATTGCAGTGTACAATAACTTGAATCAAATTATTCATAGCTATCACCTTTATTTATTATTATAATATGTTATTCCAAAAAAATTAAAATTATACTAAAACCCTTTATATCTAATTGTCCAAAAAAATACAAATAAAAAACAATTATTTTTTGTAATAGTAGGAAATAAACCAAGCAGTACCACATAATAATAGAGTGTAAACAAAATTAGGAGGAACAAATATGAGTGATTTAGCAGCAACAAATTGTGGTAATGGATGTGACGGAGGAAATGGATGTAATAGTATAATTTTAATAGTTATATTATTATGCTGTTGTGGAAATGGAAACAACGGACTCTTCGGTGGCAATAGCTGCAACAATAACAACGATATTAGCTGTATATTACCAATTATTCTTTTACTTTGCTGTTGTAACAACTAATAATAGCTCAGATTTCCTTAAAAAAAGAGGCTGCATATGCAGCCTCTTTTTTTAAATTATTATCTTCTTTTTAGTTTTAAAATCAGCATCGTTAACAAAATTTCATTAAAATTATTAGTATTATTTCTTTTTCTAAAGTGGTCAAAATCCTCATTATTTCCAGCATATGATTCTTTTTCTATAAAACTTGTATTTGATTTTTTTGTAAAATTAGACTCTTTTTCTAAAATTGAGTAAAAACCCTGCTTCTCATTTATATTCACACAACATGAACTATCAATTTCATAAATAGTATTATCTTCAATTACTAGTTCAGTGTTATTTTTCAGCTTATAAACTTCCACTATCTTATAACTCCTTTCAAATTATTAGCTTAATATAATATATGAAGCTTTTAGACATATGTCAACGATAATTGTTTTCTAAAACACATTAATTTGCTTAATATTAAAACTTTTTATTGATTACCCAATTATTATAAGATATAATAATTCAAGGGGAAAAATTTGAAAATAATGTGAGGTGTAGTTAATATGTCAGGTTCTATATATGGAAATATATTTAGAGTTACAAGCTGGGGTGAATCACATGGAAAAGGTATAGGAGTAGTTATTGATGGCTGCCCTTCTGGTCTTTTTATTAGTGAAGATTTAGTGCAATTATATCTAAACAGACGAAAACCCGGACAATCAATCTTTACAACCCCAAGGCAGGAAGATGATTTAGTTGAAATATTATCAGGAGTTTTTGAAGGTAAAACAACTGGTACCCCAATATCTATGCAGGTCACTAACAAAACTGCCCGCTCAAATGACTATTTTGAAATTTCAAATATCTATCGTCCTGGTCACGCTGATTATACGTATGATGCCAAATATGGATTTAGGGATTTTCGTGGAGGGGGACGTTCCTCTGGACGAGAAACTATAGCAAGAGTTGCTGCTGGTGCCATAGCTTGTTCTATACTAAAAGAATTAAACATAGAAGTATTTGCGTATACAAAATCAATTAATAATATTTCTATTAATTATAAAAACTGCAATAAAAATAATATATTTATTAATAATTTGTACATGCCAGATAATGAAGCTGCAAAAGCTGCCAGTGAACTTTTGGTTGATAAAATGAATAATTTGGATTCTGTTGGTGGAGTAATTGAATGTATTATTACTGGTATGCCAGCCGGCATAGGAGAACCTGCTTTTGAAAAACTGGATGCAAATTTAGCTAAGGCTGTTATGTCAATAGGAGCTGTAAAGGGCTTTGAAATAGGAAATGGATTTTTAGCAGCCAATAATTTTGGTTCCGCTAATAATGATAGTCTATACTATGATGAAAATGGAAAAATTCAAAAAAAGACTAATAACGCAGGTGGTATTTTAGGCGGTATCAGTGATGGTTCTGAAATTATTCTACGTGCAGCAATAAAGCCAACTCCTTCTATTGCCAAAGTACAGTCAACAATTAACAAATCAGGTGAAAATATAGAAGTTAATATAAAAGGCAGACATGATCCTATAATTGTTCCCCGAGCTGTTGTTGTTGTAGAATCTATGGTTGCTATAACTCTTGTAGATATGATATTTATGAATATGTCCTCTAAGCTTGATAATATTAAAAAATTTTATAAAAATTAAATAATTATACAACTGTATTCATCTGAAAAATTTGAAAGACTAAATCAAGGACTTTTTCAGTGACCTCCTTAACTACAATTGCATTATCAATTAATATATACTATAATTAATACAATATAACAATTTAATAAATAATATCAAAATTCTTTTAATGGATGTGATAAAATGATTCTCGCACACAATATGCAGGCTATGAATGCATTTAACCATAGTAATATTAATAGAAATAAATCAATTAATAATATTGAAAAATTATCTACAGGATTTAAAATAAATCGTGCTGCTGATAACAGTGCTGGTCTCTTAATTAGCGAAGGAATGAGAGGTCAAATTCGTGGACTTGATCAAGCTGTTAAAAATTCAGATGATGGAATTCAACTAATTCATACTGCCGATGGAGGAATGAGTGAAATTCATTCTTCTTTGCAGCGTATGAGAGAGCTATGTGTTACTGCTGCCTCTGATACCCTTACATATGAGGATAGAAGAACCATTCAGTTAGAAATTGATGAATTAAAAGAGGATATTGATTTCATAGCAAACAATACAGAGTTTAACACAATAAAAGTGCTCTGTGGAGGTACTGACTATAGTGCTCCAGCAAGTCAAACTACCCATTTTGATATATCTCAATTGACTAATCTCTTACTTCCTCCAAACACTAATGTGTCCACAACAAGTGTTATGGTAGGAAGTTACCAAGTTGATTTTGATTTACAAAAAGATACCCGTGGATATGTAACAATTACTGCCAAGCATGATGGTAATATATTAGGCGTTAAAACAATAGGTAATGAGGATGTTCCTACCATTACCTGGCAAAGAGCATACGGAAGTGCTGGCAATGATTACGCCAATGGAATTATAGCTTACAATGGTGGATTTGTTATTACAGGTGCAGTTAACCAAAATGGTGGTGATGTTTCCGGATATAATGGCGGTGCTGCTGATGGGTGGACTATTAGTGTTGACGCAAATGGAAATATGATTACATCTCCTGTTGCTTCTATGGGTAACAATTTTTATGACCATTTTGCAGTAATACGAGCAACTTCTGATGGTGGATACATAACAGGTGGACGCTGGGGCGGAAGTACCGATGGATCATGGGCTGTAAAAAGTGGAGGCAGTGGAACAAACTTTAATGTACGCAGAGGTACACTTGGTGGCTACGGATTATCAGATATTTTAAATACATCTGACGGAGGATATATTATATTAGAAGGAGTTAGCTTAACCCCTGGTACTGACAGGACAAGAATCACAAAACTAGACTCACAAGGTAGACTTTTGTGGAATAAAACCTTAAATGATCCCTCCAATGCTAACGGAGGTACTGGGACAGGTTCCGTTTGTCTAGCTCCTAATGGCAATGTAGTTGTATTGGATAATTTAAATAAAAAAATAACAATGATTGATGTTGTCAACACAAATAATATTCAAGTTTGGAATCTTAATCCTACAGATGACTACACCAACATTATTGCCAGTAGTGATGGTAATTACTATATTTCTGGTAATGGAAAAGTTGCCAAGGTAGCACTAAATGAAGTACCATCTTCTGCCACTGGTAATCCTGTACAATTAAATGAACTCTATAATTTGTCCTTTCCCGGTAATGCCACCAAAAGAATTGTAGAAGGTAATAATGGTGAAATTATATTGGTTGGTACTTCCAGCCAAAACAACAGCGATGGCTGGATAGCTAAATTAGTTGATAATGGACAGTCACTAAGTCTTGCATGGGAAGGAGTCTTTGGAGGAGCTGGTATTGATGTTGCTAATGATTTAGTTTATACCAGTGATGGTGGTTTTATGGTAACAGGTTACACAACTTCATCTATGACAGGAAGTCGTGGACAAGAAGATTATTGGTTGGCAAGACTTGACCGAAGTATAACCATATCTCAATATGATTTAGTGGATATGGGTTTACATCAGATTTTTGATGGTAATAAGATTTTAACTTTTGAGGAAACCACTCTGGATTTTGACCCATCGTCAGTTAGTTCTACACAAACTGGATTACTAGAAGGAATCCACATAGTAGCAACTCTTAGAGAATATGATTCTGATTACAAAGATGGATTAATTCTACAAGTAGGTGCAAATTCAGATCAAAAAATAATTGTTGAACTTCCTGATATGCGTACACAAAGTATCGGGCTTGTTCCTGGACAGCCAGATCTTACCACTAATCAAAGTGCTGGTAAATCTATAGAATATGTAGAAAATGCTATTGAAAAAGTAAGCGATAAACGTGCAAAAATGGGCTCAATTGAGAATCGACTTGAAAAAGCCATTGGTTATTTAGAAAATAGTAGTGAAAATCTTTCATACGCTGAAAGTGATATTAGAGACACTAATTATGCAAAAGAAATGGTTGCCCTTTCTAAAAATAGAATTTTAACCAGTGCATCCGAAGCAATGCTTACTCAGGCAAATAAAAATCCAAGAAACATTTTAGAATTACTGCAATAAAAACTGCAAATATTCGTTTTAAAAAAATATAGGCTACTGCAAATATGATTTTGCAGTAGCCTATATTTAGCTAAGCTTTTTTATTTGAACACATGATGGAGAATCTATTTCAATAGGTTTTCCATACATAATTATATTTCCCAATTCATAATCAACATTAAATACTGTAATTGTGCCTGATTCATTATTAAGTGACATAAAATGTTTTCCATCAGGGAAGAACTCAATATCTTTTGGATATTCACCACTAACCGGAAGTGCTGAAAGTGTTGTTAGAAGACCTGTTTCTTTATTTACTTTATAAAGAGCTACACAATTGTTACCCGCTGTTGAAGCAATTAAGTATTCACCATCTGGCGAAAGTTTTATAGCTGAAGCTGCGTTAGCTTCTCCGCTGTCTTTAGGAAGAGTTGATAATGTTTGTAATTTTGTAAAAATCCCATCTTCATAAGAATAAACAATAACATTATTTTTAAGTTCAAATATAATATAAGCATACTTTTGATCCTGACTAAAAATAATATGTCTTGGTCCTGATTCTAATTCGCACCTAATAATATCTGACAAAACAACTTTACCATCATTTTCATTAAAATTATAAATCTTAACCTGATCTATTCCAAGATCTGCTGCACATAAAAACTTACCATCCGGTGTTAGTCTTGTACAATTTATATGAGGTCTAAAATTACGCTCTGCAACATTTCCAAGACCTGTATGGAATACTTCATCAACAACTCTTCCTACACTTCCATCTGCTTTTATTTTTAAAACAGTTAATTTTCCATCATGATATCCACCTGTAAATAAATAAGTATCGTCTGCATTGGAGGAAATATAGCATGGTCTTAAACCATTTATTGATTGCTTATTTATTAAAGATAGATTACCGTCTGATTCAATCTTAAATGCTGCTACCCCTTCATCTGCAACCGAATATAAATATTTTCCATTATTGGCAATATATATATATGATGGGTTATCAACCTTTGCTTCCCCTATTTTTTTTAATTTAGCATTTTCGACATCAACATCAAAAATAGTTATACCTTTGCTTTTTCCTCTTGTATAGCTTCCTACATAAGCAACATATTTCTCGCCCATAAAAGTTCCTCCTAGTATTTTCTTATTGTAAATATTCTACCATGCTTTTCCTTTTTTGTTAAGCACATTATCTGATTTTTTGTGGAAAGCCAACCTTTTTTTGTACTTTTCTAAGAGTCTTTAATGCATAATAGTCTGCTTTTTCGCCATTATCCTTAATTATTTTATCTATATAATCCTTATTCTTAGATAGCTCATAAAATTTATCCTGAATAGGCTTCAATATTGAAGCAACAGATTCTCCCACAGCAAGTTTAAATTCTTTATACCCTTGATTTGCAAATTCATTAACAACCTCTTCTGGGGTTTTAGATGTTGCTACTGAATATATATCTATTAAATTTTTTATTCCCGGTTTATCATCTGAATAGCGAATCTCATTATCTGAATCTGTAACTGCACGCTTAAACTTACGAATAATTGTATCAGTATCATCAAGTAATAAAATATATCCATTAGGATTCTCATCTGACTTAGACATTTTTTTTGAAGGTTCTTGTAAGCTCATAATCCTTGCACCAATTTTACCAATATATGGTTCAGGAATTGTAAATACATCCCCATATATTCCATTAAATCTTTCTGCAATATCTCTTGTTATTTCCAAATGCTGTTTTTGATCATGTCCAACCGGAACAACATCTGATTGAAATAATAAAATATCAGCCGCCATTAAAACTGGATAAGTAAAAAGCCCTGAATTTATATTATCTGCGTGTTTTTGTGATTTATCCTTAAATTGAGTCATTCTGCTTAATTCACCCATATAAGTATAGCAATTTAATATCCAAGCAAGTTCTGCATGTGCAGATACATGAGATTGATAATATATACAATTCTTCTCAGGATCTAATCCCGCTGCAATATAAAGCATTAATAAATCTCTTGATCTCTTTCTTAAATCAGCCGGATCTTGTCTTACTGTAATTGAATGCATATCAACTACACAATAAAAACATGTGTATTCTTCATCAAGGGTTACCCAATTCTTTAATGCTCCCATATAATTTCCTAAAGTAAGGTTTCCTGTTGCCTGCATTCCACTAAAAAGTGATTTTTTTCCGTCTATCATTTTATATCCATCCTTATCATTTATTCTGAAGTTTGAGATTATTATATATAAATTTTTGGTATAAATCAATCTTATTATTAAATTACTTGAAAAAAAACTTTTGATGGGATATAATTTCTTTGAGGGTTTTACCCTTTTGTTTTAATGTCATGTTATTGAATTATAGAAAGGATAGGATTATATGGATAAAATAGCCAGTTTTACAATAGATCATTTACGTTTAAATAAAGGAGTTTATGTTTCTCGGAAAGACAAGGTTTCTGATAGTGTTATTACTACATTTGATATTAGAATGACTACTCCTAACTTTGAACCGGTAATGAATACTGCGGAAATTCATACAATTGAGCATTTGGCAGCAACTTATTTAAGAAATCATAAGGATTATGGTGAAAAAATTATTTATTTTGGGCCTATGGGGTGTAGAACCGGATTTTATTTGCTTTTGTCTGGGGATTTTGAATCAAAGGATATCGTTACACTGCTTATCGATATGTATGCATTTATTAGAGATTTTAAGGATGAAGTTCCAGGTGCTTCAGCAAAGGATTGTGGAAATTATCTTGATATGAATTTGCCTATGGCTAATTATCTTGCAAAGAGATTTTTAGATGAAGTTTTAACTAATATTACAGAGTCTCAATTGATTTATCCTGAATAGTGATATTAATAAATCTCCTCAAGATGTGAATCATTAGGCTTTGAAACGTTTGGAACATTGTCTTTTCAAAGCCTAATGATTTACGTCTTGAGGAGTAGGATGTCTAAGTTGCTAAGGTCACGTCACATAAAACTTTATATAACTACTTCTTTTGCATAGCACTAATCATTGTTTTCATTTTGTTTACCTTTTGTTTTTCGTCCTCTGACATGTCTTTAGTCAGTAAATCCATCATTAAGTTTGTCTCATCATTTGAGAATTTTAAACCCATTGAATTTAGCTTACTATTTGCAGACATTATTACAGGGATTAAGTCCTGCATCTTTTTACCTTCTGAATTATTCATCAGTTCAACCAGTATAGCAAGTTTTTTTGCATCAATATCTTTAAATGCTGGATTATTTATCCATGATACATCTCTCATTTTATCTGTTCCCTCCAAATTGTTAATTCATGTTGTTAAACATCATGTTAACTGCATCGAATGTTGCTTTTTGTTCTGATGTTAGAAATTGTTCCATAAGACTCATCATATTAATGTTGTTGTTTAAATTGTTTTTATTGTTATTGTTACCACTATTACTATTACCCATCTTGTTTTTATATGTTGAGTAAAAGTCATTGGCTTTAAAAATGTTCATTAGTACATCCAGAGTCTCTCTTTGTTTTGGTGATACTACTTCTTTGATCTCAACTAAAAACTGCTCTGTATCCATCTTCTTTGGGTTTAAATCACATGCCTGAAGGTCACCAACATCATTAAAATAGTTCATTGTATTCATAATTTCAGTTGATTTAATTAATAGAGCCATTGTTTTTTGCATATTGTAGTTCATATATGGCATGGCTACTTTCATCATATTAAGTTGCTCACTTGAACTGATTTGATCGATTTCTGTTATGTGTAATTTATTCTCCTCTTCCATGTTCTACCTACCTACATTTTATTTCTACAGTATATTATCATAGCTTGTAAATAATGCTTACTTTTTTAAATATAATATCTTGTCTTTTAAGTGGCACTTATTGCTATGTAATAATTTTGTGAATCAAAACAATTGTTGGACTTATGGGAGGTTTCAAATAAATTTTGTTTAAAGGTCTGTATAAAATGAAATGCTCCCACATCGTTTAGACTAAACTTTGAGGGAGCAATAATTTTTTTACTGCTTATAGTTACTTAAAAAATCTCTTAATCGTTCTGTAGCAATTTTAAGATCATCAATAACTGGTAAGTATACAATTCTAAAATGATCTGGATCATGCCAGTTAAATCCTTTTCCATGTACCATTAAAACATGTTTTTGCTTTAAGAAATCTAATACAAATTTTTCATCATCTAAAATATTATATTTTTTAGTATTAATTTTAGGAAAGATGTAGAAAGCTGCTTTTGGTTTAACTGTTGTTATTCCAGGAATGTCATTTAATGCATTATATATAAATTCTCTTTGTTCATAAATTCTTCCATTTGGAAGTAATAATTCATCTGCACTTTGATATCCTCCAAGTGCGGTTTGAATAACATATTGAGAAGGTACATTTGAACATAGACGCATTGATGATAGCATATTTAGTCCTTCTATGTAGCCTTTTACGTTAGATTTATTTCCGCTAAGAACCATCCAGCCACTTCTAAAACCAGCAATTCTATGTGATTTTGATAAACCATTAAAAGTTACAACAAATAAATCAGGTGCCAATGCTGCTATTGATGTATGTTCTAAACCATCCATAACCAATCTGTCATATATTTCATCTGAAAATATTATTAATTCATTTTGTCTTGCTATTTCAACTATATCCATTAACACTTCTTTAGGATATAGTGCACCTGTTGGATTATTTGGATTAATTAATACAATTCCTTTAGTTTTATCGGTAATTTTCTTCTTAATATCATCAATATCTGGATACCATTCTGCTTCTTCATCACATATATAATGTATTGGTCTGCCTCCTGAAAGATTGGCTGCGGCTGTCCAAAGGGGGTAATCAGGGGATGGAATTAATATTTCATCTCCATCATTTAATAATCCTTGCATTGCCATAACAATTAATTCGCTGACACCATTGCCTGTATATATATCATCTATTCCAACATTTGGAATGTTTTTCAACTGACAGTACTGCATAATTGCCTTTCTGGCAGAAAATATTCCTTTAGAATCACTATAACCTTGAGCGGCACGTAAATTGTAAATCATATCGTGTATTACTTCATCTGGTGCATCAAATTTAAAAGGTGCGGGGTTTCCTATATTTAACTTTAAAATATCCATTCCTTGAGCACTCATGCGATTAGCTTCTTCAACCACTGGCCCTCTAACATCGTAACATACATTTTCAAGCTTATTTGATTTTTCAAATATTCTCATAACAACACCATCCTTTTACGTACTGATTAAACTGGATAACTATAATATTCGGGGTTAAATCTTATGACTTTATAGGAGGCAACATAATAGTTAATTTTACTGATATCTAATGCCACTATAATAAAAAGATTATTTTTAATTTAAGTAAGTATATCATTTCATATAGATTTGTGTCAACAAAATTTTAATATATAAAAAACTACAAAATCCACAAAAATATTGACACATAGTTTTTAATACTATATAATGTATTTATGAGGTGATTTGATGCATAAAGCAAATGATGAATTATTTAATAAAATCATGAAAAGTTTAGATAATATTGACTATATAAAAACTGAAGATGTGCCTAATATAGATTTATATATGGATCAGGTAACTACGTTTATGGATAAGCATTTAATAGGTGCTAAAAGATTTGAAGAGGATAAAATTCTTACAAAAACCATGATAAATAACTACACTAAGAATGAGTTAATGCCACCGCCTGATAAGAAGAAATATTCAAAAGAACATCTTTTTTTGCTAATTTTTATATATTATTTAAAAAATATATTATCAATTAGTGATATACAAACTATACTTAAACCCCTGACTGAAGAATTTTTTGATGGAAAAGGTGAATTTAGTTTAGAAAATATCTATAATGATATTCTGGCCTTAGAAAAAAAGCAATTGAATAATTTAAAATCAGATATGCAAAAAAAGTATGATGAAGCTAAGACAGTATTTTTAAGAAATGATGATGAATCAGAAAATGATTTTCTTACCACATTTTCATTAATATGCATGTTGAGTTTTGATGTTTATATGAAAAAAACTATTATTGAGCAAATAATTGATGCTAATCTAAAATCCGATGTATCAAAAAAAGAAACTAATTCTGGTAAAAAGGATAAAGATGAACATAAGGAATAAAAAATGAGCTTGACCTACTGGGTTAAGCTCATTTTTTAAAAATTATTCTTCGGATTTTTTTGCTTCCTCACTATATACTCTTGAAAACACCATATCATAACCATCATTGCCATAATTTAGTGAACGATTAACTCTGCTTATTGTTGCTGTTGACGCACCTGTTTTTTCAGCTATTTCAAGATAAGTATTATGTTTTCTTAACATTCTCGCAACTTCAAGTCTTTGAGATAATGATAATAGTTCATTTACAGTACATATATCTTCAAAAAACACATAACATTCTTCTATATCTTTTAAGCTTAAAATTGATTTGAATAAATTATCAACTGATTCCGTTCTAATATTTTTACTCATCCTATCATTCTCCTGTCTAAAATTTATATTTCAATTTTACCACGTTAGTATTTCAAAGTAAAGCAATTTATTTATTAATAAAAGATTTTTTATTTGTTAAGAAATTTTTTATTCTTTCAACTGAATTGTTCATTATTAATTCTTCTGGAAATTTAACTGCTCCTAGTATTTCTTTAGCATAATCAAAGTTTCCAATATCATTAGCAACATGTGCATCACTGCCTATTGAAATTGGTACATTGTAACTTTTACATAATTGAAGCATAACTAAATAATTGTCTCTGGCATTTTTTCGAAAACTTTTTGGACTCATAGAACTGTTGTTAACTTCTAATAAAACATTAAATTCTTTGGCAGCTTTTACTATCGCTTCATAATCTAATTCATATCTGCTGTCATCTGGATGACCAATTATGTCTATATATGGATTTTTAATTGCATTTATTACTGCATTTGTATTCTCAATAATAGTTCCAGATTCTATACATGGAGGATGTAAACTTGCAATTACTAGATCTAAGCCCCTAAGTGAATGCTCGTCTAAATCAATATTACCTTCAAAATCAACTATATTAAGCTCTACTCCCAGTAAAAGTTCTACATCAAACATATTCCTTGGTACAACCTTCAAATTATGAAAATAAAAATTACTACATGTTCCTGGCATATTTGGTGCATGTTCCGTAATACCAATTAACCTAAGTCCTTTAACGGAAGCTTCTTTAGCCATTTCTTGTATTGTACTATAAGCATGTCCGCTTGCAAGTGTATGAGAATGAGTATCTAATAAATAATTCATAAAATCCTTCTTTCAAAATTTATACCGTGATATTCCATCAATTAACTGTCTAAGATATTAAATTTCAGACTTATCATACCAAATTGTCGTTAAATTCTAAATCACATTATTAAATAATATATCATAAAGTTGTTTTATTTACAATAAAGAAAACAAAAACAATTTTAAAATTAAGAAATAGTAAAGTTAATTTAAATTCCTATTTACATAAACTTAGTATTCTAGTATAATTAAAATTGTGTCAGTTTCTTCCTATTATTTATATAGTTATATTTTATAAAACTGATATTATTTTACATATTATGAACGGAGGAATTTTTTCATGTTAAGAACTACAAAAAAGGAACTGGAGTTTTATAACGATTTTTTATCAATGCTTGAATTAATTCAGAAAGCTTCTATAAAATTAGAAGACTTAATGAAAAACTTCACTAATATTGAGGTTAAAATAAGCGAAATTGCAGAACTTGAACATGAGTGTGATGTACTTGCACATAAATCATTTGAAAGAATTAATGCTGCTTTTATTACACCGATTGACAGAGAAGACATCTTAATTATTGTTAAAAAATTAGATGATATCCTAGACCATATTGAAGAAACTGCTATGCGTTTTCAAATTTATGGCATTACATCTGTAAAAGCAGAGGCTATTGTCTTCGTGAAGATTATTAGCAATTGTGTTGAACATCTTAGAAAAATGATAGATTATATGCCATCTTCTAAAACATTTCCACAATTAAAAGAAGCCGTTATTGAAATTAACCGATTAGAAAATCAAGGTGATGTAATATACAAAGAAGAACTGAAAAAATTATTTTCCAATGAAAAAGATACTTTAGAAATTATTAAATGGAATGGTATTTATGACTATTTGGAAAAAGCCCTCGATTCATGTGAAGATGTTGCCAATATTATTGAAGGAGTTGTGATGAAGCATGCTTAATAGTGCGACTCTGGCTTTTTTCATTATTTTGATACTAGCACTTTTATTCGAATTTATTAATGGATTTCACGATACTGCTAATTCAATAGCAACTTCTGTCTCAACTCGTGTAATCACGCCTAGAAATGCAATAATAATGGCCGCTGGTTTAAACTTTGTGGGTGCATTAGCAAGTACTGCTGTAGCAAAAACAATCTCATCAGGATTAATTGATGGGTACGTTGCACTTCATGTAATTGCATCTGCTTTAATTGCTGCAATTATTTGGAATCTATTTACCTGGGTGATTGGATTACCATCAAGCTCATCTCATGCTTTAATTGGTTCCTTATTAGGAGCCCACATTTCAGATGTTATGAGTTTTGACGGAATTATATGGTCAGGTGTTTTAGAAAAAGTAATATTTCCACTTATATCTTCTCCAATAATTGGTTTTGTGGTTGGTTTACTTGTGATGGATATTTTATTTGAAGTGCTAAGACCTCTTAGTCAAAATGCAGTAAACAAGTATTTTTCTAAGTTTCAGGTTCTTTCAGCAGCATTTATGTCTTTCTCACACGGAAGTAATGATGCACAAAAAACAATAGGTATAATATATATGACTATATTGTCCCTTGGTGCTTCAAACCCAGGACAACTTCCAGCTTGGGTTAATTCTCATACAAGAGGAGATATTCCAATATGGGTAATTATAACTTGTGCTATTGTAATGGCTGCGGGTACATCTGTTGGAGGATGGAAAATAATTAAAACTATGGGAACTAATATTATTAAATTACAGCCAATTGGTGGATTTGCAGCTCAAACTTCAGCAGCTCTTATTATTCAGATAGCATCATTTATTGGTGCTCCTGTAAGTACTACTCATGTAATGTCAACTTCTATTATGGGTGTAGGTGCTTCAAAAAGATTTTCTGCGGTAAGATGGTCTGTTGCAAAAAGTATAGTATCTGCCTGGGTTTTCACAATACCGGCTACAATGGTTATTGGTGCTTTAGTAAACTTTGTTGTACATTCTTTTTTTAATAATTAAATAACCGAAGCAACCATTTATATAAAAATTGGTTTACTTCATGTAACTTGCTCCTTTTTTCACATATTATATACTATAACTGTGAAAAAGGAGTAAAATTATGGAAAAAAATAAACAAAATTGTTTTCACCAGGGAAAAGGTAAAATGAATCCAATCCGCATAGGTAACTATGATATTGTCAGAGAAACTAATGATAAAACTAATCCAAATTACTACATTACATCCGATGAATCAAATCTTTATGATGCCGGAATAAACGAAGGAAAAGGCGGTTTTACTTCATTTTATGACTTAGTTTCTATTTCAAAAGGTGCTGTTTCAAATGATTGTAACACTTTAATAAATCTTGATATAAAAATTAAACCTGCATATTTTAATTATTATCCTTCACATCCTGTTGATGTTATATTTGTGTTAGATGTTACCTCAAGTATGATGAATAATGGTAGTCATAAATTTACACAGGCAAAAAGAGCTTTAATTCAAGCTATTGAACTACTATGGAAATATGATAAAAATACCACTGTTACAATTATTCCTTATGGAAAGGATGCTATGATACCATTAGAGGATGGTGGATTTGATTTTGATTACTTAGGTACAATGTTTACATGGAAAAGAGCAACAGATACTGGACATCGAATTGGACAAATTTTAGGTTATCGTAACAATTCAAGTATTCCCATAACTACAATGTATGAGTTTTTAAATCAGTCAAAAACTAAGTCAGATGATGTTGATTTAAGTTTATACTCATTTTATAAATATTATAAAATAAAATACAAGGATATATATAATGATGATGGCTCTCCAAAAACGGATACTATTTTAACTTCATATATTCAAAATATATATTCACAGGATAAAATAAAATACCAAAATTCACACATGCATTATGTAGCAAATGGATTACCCCTAAATCCAACAGATTTAACATACAGTATGAATGATAATGATTATAAAAATAATACAATTTTAGAAAATGCAGTATGGGCAATTCCTTACTCTGAGGATACTAATACTGAATCTGGATTAAATGCCGCTTTTAATCTACTAATAAAACCAGGTTTTTGCCAATCAAATGATATTCAAAGGCGTTTTGTTGTATTAATAACTGATGGTCAGGCCAATCGCTCTCTTAATCAGGATTGGTCTAAAAATTTTCCTAAGATTGGTGATAATGATAGTGATTATATGCCTTCAAGTTCACTTGATCCATGGAAGTATTTTATGTATTTATTAAAAACCTATCCTACCCTGTGTTCAGAAATAAATAATCGTTCTTCAACCTCATCAGAACTCATAAGAGCTATGCAAATGGCATATCAAAAAGCCGAAGATATAAAAAATCCCGAAAAAGGAAATGCAATTTTATTTGTTTTAGGAATAGATATTGGTGCTCAAACTCCGGGACCTTACACAAAAAAAGATGTTATTGAGATCATGAAAACTATTGCAACTACCGGTAAATTCTTACATGAAGCCTCAGAAAATGAAACAATTAATGAAGTTATGATACATCTCTTTGAAATAGTGAATAATATGTTAACTATTATTGCAGGATTAAAGATTAACTTACATGATAAAATTAATACTGCTTTATTCGAATATGAAAAGGGTTCTCTTACTATTAAAGGTTCTCAGGATAATATAAAGCTTAAGATGAAAAATGCAGTTGATATAACTGACCCAACCGATTCTATGTACACTGTTTATAAAAAGCCTGCCTTGCTTCCTGATGTAAGTGATGTTAATTTTGATAATGGCACACTTTCAATTGATTTTGGAATAATGCCTTTTTTAATACCTGATAAGAACAGTGAAACCAATATTTCTATTTCATATAATATAAATAATAAAGGTTGTGCAATTGGAAACCATCTTCATACTAACTGGGATAATGAAACATATGTAAGATTTATTGAGCCAGAGCACTTTTTAGGGTCATCTCCTACTATTTCTTATGATAAAACTCCTATAGATTTATTTTTTCACACTCCCATAATTCAATGTACTCCTGATATAACAATAAAAAAATACGTTGGCTGTAATGATAAAGATATTACCTGTAAAAATGTAAAAGTGGCATCTTTATCTGTAGTTTATTATAAAGTAGTCCTAACAAATCATACTAATAATTCTATTGAAATCCCATTAGTAATAGATGTTTTTGGTGTAAATAATATTGAGGAGGCACTTTTGAAGAAAGAATTTAATGTTCTTGGTGCTAATATAACAATCCATCCTCATGAGGCAAAGGAATTTATTTATTCTGAAATTATTAAAAAGCACCATACTATTAATAATTTTGCCATTATTAAAATTAATGATAAAATATATTATGATAGTGCTGTTGTAACAATTAATTAAAAGTATTATTTCTATATATCATAATTATCATTAATTAGCAAACTTGCAGTTTTACTAATTAATGATAATTTCCTTATAATTACTTTGTCCTCCCCTACTTGTTACTATTTACAGCTTTGTTGAGGTTTCTCGAAAAAGTCCTTAATGTAGCCGAGGGCACTGAAAAAGTTCTTTCAACGCGGTAAATTAATTTTTCAGATGAATACAGTTGTATAATTATTTAATTGTGCAGACCGGCCGATGAGGCGTTTATATTTTTTACAAGACTTACAAAGGCTTGTAAAAAATATGCCGAGGGAGGGTAAGGCAAACAATTAAATAATTATACAACTGTATTCATCTGAAAAATTTGAAAGACTAAATCAAGGACTTTTTCATTGACCTAATATTAATCAGGCCGTGAATAGTAACCCTACTTTTCTTCTAAAGCAATAAAGTATTTCCCACACTTGCATTTAGCATTATTCTATGATATATTATTCAGATAGCACTGATGAAGAACATTTTGAATAAAATTCTAATAAAATTAATTTTGAAAGGTTAAACTTATGAAAAAAGGTCAAGTTTATGAAGGTATTGTAAGTCGAGTTGATTTTCCAAATAAAGGTATTATTGAACATGAGGAAGGTATTGTTACTGTAAAAAATACTATACCAAATCAAAAAATTAGATTTTCTGTTAATAAAATCAGAAAAGGCAAAAATGAAGGCAGGCTTCTTGAAGTTATGGAAAAATCACCTCTTGAAAGTAGAAATGCTTTATGCAAAAGTTTTGGTCTATGCGGAGGGTGTACTTATCAAACCATTGATTACGATTCTCAACTTGAAATCAAAAAAAATCAGGTTAAAAAATTACTTGATCAAGTGTGTGATAATTATACTTTTGAAGGAATAAAGAAAAGCCCTGTTGAATTTTCATACAGAAATAAAATGGAATATTCTTTTGGAGATGATGTTAAAGATGGTCCTCTTACTCTTGGCTTACATAAAAAGGGGAGTTTTCATGATGTATTAACTGTAGATGACTGTTGTATTGTCAGTAATGATTATAATAAAATTTTAAAAACTGTATTAGATTTTTTTAGTAATAATAAAGTTCCTTATTATAAGAAAATGAAACATGAGGGATATTTAAGACATTTAATTATTAGGGAAGGAAAACAAACAGGTGAAATTTTAGTTAATCTTGTTACTACCTCTTCTACCCCAAATATTGATTTAACTAGTCTGGTAAATGAACTTATTAGTTTAAATTTAGATAATTCCATTGTTGGAATACTTCATACAATAAATGATACCTTAGCTGATGTAGTTCAATGTGATGATTTAAAAATTCTTTATGGCAAGGATTATTTTTATGAAATGATTTTAGGATTAAAATTTAAAATATCTCCTTTTTCTTTTTTTCAAACTAATTCTTTGGGTGCTGAAGTACTTTACTCTACTGTTAGAGATTATGTTGGTGATACTACTGATAAAGTTGTTTTTGATTTGTACAGCGGTACTGGTACTATTGCTCAGATTCTTGCAGGGGTGGCAAAAAAAGTTATTGGTGTTGAAATTATATCTGAGGCTGTTGATGCCGCCAAAAAAAATGCATTGCTTAATAATTTAGGTAATTGTGAGTTTATTGCAGGTGATGTTCTAAAGGTTATTAACGAGATTGAATATAAACCTGATTTAATAGTGCTTGATCCTCCAAGAGATGGTATACATCCTAAAGCTTTGACTAAAATTATTGAATATGGGGTTGAAAAGATTGTTTATATTAGCTGTAAGCCTACTTCACTTGTAAGGGATTTAAAGGTTTTTCTTGAGTGTGGATATAATGTTGAAAAGGTTACTTGTGTAGATATGTTTCCAGCGACTTATCATGTTGAGTGTGTTGTGTTGATGTCAAGAATTTAATATTATACGATGAAGAAATTTATATTTTTAGTAGTATAACTTGTGAAAACTATTTTTGAAAAAATGGAGGATGAACTTGAATAATTACAGCAGTAAAATCGGTAATCATGTATATGTAAAAGGTGGTTTAGAAGCAGTCGCATTATATAAAGAAGCTTTTCGACTTGAAGTGGAGAACGAGCCTTGGCTGGATGATGAGGGTTTAATCGTACATCAAGCACTTTTACAAAACGGAGAACTCTTTTTAAGTGTCAGCGAGAATAAACATTTACCTAATGGATTTATTGAACAATACTCTACTGATGTATGTCCCGTAATGTTATTTTGTGTATACTTTTATACTGGAAAAGACCTACGCAGAACTTTTGAAATCTTATCCAAAGATGCAAAGAGATACACAGATATACAAGCTGAAGGAAAGGATACTATTTGCGAAGTGGTTGATAAATTTGGAGTTTTTTGGCATCTTCGCTTTCCAAACAACCAGAGTGCATCGTTTATTCCTAAATAACTATTGTTGAAACCCTTACAATGCCTAATAAGCATTTTCTACAGCGGACAAATAACATCTATTCTGTCAACTCACCCTATGAGATTGAGAGCATAACTAATCAATTTCATCAACTCCCCGCATGTTGAGACGGTAGTGTTAATGTCGAGGGTGGAAAATTAACAATATCAAAGTGCGGTTACAGGTCAGTGTAGTACGCAGTAATATATCGAGAAAATCATGTGAATTGGGCGAAAAATTGTAGATAGTTGTTGTTTTGAACCGATTTTTAATGAAAAACCGACAATTACAGAGATAAATCAAGTGGCTTTGAGTAAAGTAGAGGTGATTATATGTTTTGTTATTATCTTTGTGCAACGTTTACATTGATTAGTGCTACCGTCAGTTTTGGCTTCGCAGTGGAAGCTTACTTAAAAGCTAAGAAACATGACGATTCAGCATTAACCAATGCAAAGTATGCTCTTTCAAGAAGCCTGTCGCTGTTTTTGGTTTCCATTGGGTTGCTGATGTTTATTTCCAAACCGTATCTTATTGCTTTATCGGCAATCATGATTGGAGTACAATTATTTGATTGTATTATTGGTATAAGAATTAGCAAATTCAAAATGATTGGGCCAATGTTCACAGCATTTGGGAATATTGCCGTATTATTGGCCTTTTTACTGAAACGTTAGGTTTCTTGCTAGATTTATTAAGAAACAAAAAAAGAAAAGCCACTGACCTGTGAAGCAAATCTCACAAATCAGTGGCTTTTGGTATTCTAACTATAATAGATGAATGATAAATCCATAGTATTCTACAAAACTCAATTATTACTACTTAGTAATACACCTTTATATAGTCAGGGTGAACATATCTCGATTTTCCGACTGTCTTTTTCTTAAATTGAATTGCTTGCTTTGGACACCTATTGATGCAACCCATACAGTTAGCACAGTTGTTTCCCCATACAGGCGCATTGTCAAATGTAATGTTTTTCAATGGACAATATTTCTGGCATTGTTTGCACTTTGTGCAAGACTCATCTGCGTAAAGATGCTCGTTAAAATCCGAGTACAAATTGTTCATCGTAGGCCCAACCACTTTAAGAATCAATCCCATCACTGGACGGTCGCCTATGGTGACTAGCTTTTTGTTTTGTATATCCAGTACAATTCTGTCAACCTTTTTTCGTGCATCTCCTAAAAGTTGGATTTCCCTTTCCTTCTTTGGTGCATGGGAATTAATAATATCATTTTCCGGCATCTTCACTTCAAACCAAGCGTGAATATCATTCTTAAAGGCAATGTATGAAGTGGCGGTCGAATTTGCGTATGTGCTTATACAGAAAATATATGCTCTATCTTTACTTATATAGTGAAACAGTTTCTCCTTAAACTCTAATACGATTTTAGGAGCTTGCCCCATGTAACATGGAAAAACAATACCGATTCTTTCGGCATTTTGACATGACTCATAATCATCAAAAAGTGCAAGGGAGTACACTTCTTCATTCAGATTTTCGGCGATTTGTTTCGCTACACTATAAGAATTTCCAGAGCCTGAAAAGTAAAATATCATATAGTTACCTCTTTCTATAAATTTTTTCCAAGGAACGTTATTAATCCTCAACTTCACTGAATATGCTTGAGTCCCCATATAGCCATTTCGTAATAAATTAGCATTAGTTCTCTGCTTTCTCTGTCAGTGAATACTCAACGTGTGGCGGTATTTCGTTAAACTGTGCTCGATTTAACTGGTTTGTCAACACTTATTTATACAATTTTTATTCGGACATAGTTGTTTGTACTTCGCTTATATCTATTGCAATTTTATTCTCTTTGTCAGTATAATTATTTGCTTTGCTCAATCTATATTCTATTGGTGACATGTTA